>JAUIKB010000666.1 GCA_030430975.1 Polyangia bacterium | reverse complement strand
CGCGGAGCTGCAAAAAGGTGAGCAAGTGACGGCCGGGGCCGGGCCCGAGACCGGGTCGGAGGAGTACTCCGAGCAGAGCGCTGAGTTTGGACCCGCCGAGCAGCGACCCGACGCCGCGGAGCTGCAAAAAGGTGAGCAACGAGCGTCCGAAGCGGCGCCCGTTACTCAGCGACTCCCCGACACGGGATCCCCGACGTCCGCCCCGGCCCTCCGACCCGCAGTCTCGACTACCGACCCCCGGTCCCCGACTACGGATCAAACCATGACGCTGGAAGAGTATCAGCGTCGCCAGCACCAGGCGCGCAGCGTTGCCCATCGCGTGCAGGAGATCCCCGCCTTTCGCGGCGCTGAGCAAGAGCCGTCTCACCACCCACCAGAACAAACGTCACCGGCCGCGCCGTCTTCTGCACCGCGGTCCTTGTCACCGCTACCTGCGGCGCCTGCCGTCCCGCTCGCCGGGCATCACCGTTTCGAACCCACGCCGGCACCGGCCTCCACAAAGGTTGCGTCGCTGGCGGTTGAAGCGCCGCCGGATCCGCTCGCCGATGCGGAGCGCGCGCTGGCAACCCAGGCTTCGTTCAGCGCCAAGGAATTCGGAGCCAAGCTGCGGGTATCCGACAAGAAGGCGCGGGGCCAGCTCAAAGCGCTGGTCGAAGCCGGCCGCGCGAGTGCGTTTAAGCGCGGTCGTGCCCAGCGCTATTTCAGTGTGCAGCGCGGCGACCGACCTGACCTCGACCTGGAGGGGGAGGTGCTGGCGTTGGATGCGGCGATCGACGCGCGGCGCGCCCGCGAGATCGGCGAGGCGGCAGCCAGGACGCCGGTGCTCGGCGTGATCGGCGCCAAAGAGACGTTGGATTCGATACGGCTGACTTACTATCCGGTTTGGAAATTAGACTTCACCGAACGCCTGCCCGCGTCGCTGCTCGGACGTCTGGCGGGGGCTCCCGGCGACGTTCGTGAGGGAAGCGTGTACGTGCACCCGACGACTCTCTCTGTGGTGACGGCTACGGCAGCCGGCGGCATCGGCTTTCTGACGGAGACCCCCGAGCATGCTTCGATGGTTGCCGACTTCGATGGGCTCGTGCCGGCGGTGCGGCGCCGCCCGGGTGACCTCGCGATCGACGAGCAGAGCTGGACCGCTCGCAAGCCACTGGAGGAAGTGCGGCGCGCTTTCGTTCAACGCTTTCAGGCCGAGCTGCACGCTGCAACGACGGTGTTTGTGCCGGTGTGGACGATCCGCTTGTCGCAAGATGGTGGGGCCGGCTATCGCCGTCTCACGATCGACGCCGTGGTCGGTCGCACCGTGTCGTGGCCGGCGCCCGAAACGGCATCCTGATGTTCAAGGCTGGCGGGCCGACCTGGCTGGAGCTCGCACAGCAGGGGCTGTCGTCGACGCGGCGCGGGTACGATCTGTTGGCGCCCAAGTTCGATCGAACGCCGTTCATGACACCGCCCGAACTGGTCGAGCAGACGCTCGCAGTGGCCGGGGGGCTGCCGGTCGCTACGGCCCTCGATGTGTGCTGCGGCACGGGCGTAGGTTTGGCGGCGCTGCGGCCGCACGTCGGTAGGAGGCTCGTCGGGATAGACGTTAGCGAGCCCATGTTAGCTCAAGCCGGGCAGCGCGTTCGCGGTCCCGGCGTCGAGCTGATCCCGGGCGACGCGCTCGAGATGACGTTCGACCGGGAGTTCGACCTAGCGGTCAGCTTTGGCGCGTTCGGGCATATTCCGAGCTGTGACGAGCCGGAGTTCGCCCGGCGGGTGTTTCGGTCGCTGCGCCCCGGTGGTCGGTTTATTTTTCTTTCTGGAAGTAAGCCGAAGCGCACCTCGCCGGTGTACTGGTTCGCCCGCGGTTACAACGCCGTGACGCGCGTTCGCAATGCGCTGCGCGATCCTCCGTTCGTGATGTACTACCTGACGTTCCTGCTGCCTGACGTGAAATACGTGCTGCAGGGGCAGGGGTTCTCTGTCAGCGTTGTGGAGGATGCGCTCGAGGGCTATCCCGGCGCCGCTGTGGTTATCGCCACGCGTCCTAGCGGCTAGCGGCTAGCGCTACCGGCGGCTACTGGGTGATCCGCCAGCGAATCCCGCGGCGGACCTCGAGGTGTAGGTGGTCTTGATGTCCCCGGTCGTAGTGGGGGGTGAGGATCAAGTTGAAGCTCCCGGCGGCGTCCAGTCCACACACGAACTGGCGCAGGGTCGCCGCCCGGGTATCGAGCGGCCATGGCGCTCCCAGACCACAGGTGCGCGAGCCCACGCCGTGTCCTGCGAAGTCGCGTTTGATCACGAGTTCGTGATCGTCGGTGGTGACGATGGCGTTGATGTCGATCGCGACGCCGGCGGCGTGGCGCTGCCCGGGATTGCGGGCGTACCGGCCGCGATACAGGCTGTTGTAGCGAATCGCTGCGACATCGTGGCGAAGTGCAACCTTGGCCATATCGTCGAGGCTAAGCAACAGACGGCAGTCGAGGACGGGTCGGGGCACCTTCGCTGAGCGCATCGGCGCGCTCCAGTGCTCGAAGCGCACGCCGCGCAGCAGTTTCGGTAGGCGCAGCGGTGCATCGATCGACGGCACCGGGGGTGCCTCGAGCTGCTCGATACCGCGTTTGGTGAGGCGCGCCAGACAGTCGTCCTTTTCGAGGGCGATGTAGTCTAGTACCGGGCGCGTATCCGTTACTGTGGAGAAAATAGCGCGCTCGTTGCGCGTGATCTGCTCGGTGGGCAGCACGGCGCCGGCGATGACGCTGATCAACAGGGTTTGCAGCAGGCTCATCGCGGTCGGGGGTTACTATAACCGGCCGAGCATGCCAGGCGGCGACCGGAAGGATACCTAAGGCTGCGGCTAAGTATTTGAATTTATTGTTTATTTAACAAATCGTCGGGTGGCGGCATGAAACGTATATGCACCGTCCGCCCCTTTCGACCAGTGCCTGCGCGCGTGCGAGCTGCGCCCCGCGGTGCCAAACTATAGGGAGCTTCGGTTGCCGTAGTTGCCGCTTCGTGCGGCCGAGGAGGTTTCTATGAAGCGATCGCGTTTACTTTCCCTGGTTAGCCTTGTGTTGGCCGCCCTCGGGTGTGACAAGCGAACATCGCCCGCTGTCGATGGGCCAACCGACCACTCGCGCGCAGCCTCATCCGCGCCGAAGACAAATCAAGACTCTTCGCCGGTCACCAAGTCGCTGCCGAGCGCCGCCCAGACGCGGGCGCTAGCGCTTAGCGAGCTGAAGGACCGCGCGGCCTGTGACGCGCGGATCGCGGCGATACGCAGCCAGCCGCAGCTACCCGGCACGCCGGAGTTCGACAAGCAGCGCGAGTTGATCCTCGCTCGGACAAAGGGCGAGCCGGTGACGTTCGTTCGTGCGCCGAAGTTCGACAAGGCGGACCGCATTGCGGTTGCGTACCGGCGCAGCGTGGTCAAGGCGCGGTTCCCGTCGCAGGCTCTTGAACGGATCCTACCGCGCCTGAAGCTGGCCCCGGCTGTGGGGGCGCGCGCGTTTCTCGCCGAAGGCTATCTATACGCAGAGCACCCGGCGGTTGCCCACGCGCTCACTAAGCACCTGGAGCTACGTCACGTGACGGACGCGCCGAAGGTTCGCGTGCAGCGCGCGACCACGACGTGGACGGCTCAGCGCACGCCGACGGGCAGCTATCGATTTGTTGATGGACCCCATGCGGGGGACAAGGCGACGCTGCTGATGTTGGACCGCGTCCTGCCCGGTGACGGACCGGTGTCTGAGCCGCTGCACCGCGACGTGCAGACGCTTCACGCGGGGCTCGGCTTCGATTCGATGCGCTTCACGTTCATCACTCAAGACGCGGCCGTCGCGGAGTTGAAGTACGGCAGTCGGGACGTCACCACGCTGCTGGAGCGCAAGGGCGTCGAGCTAACGATGGGGTGCGAGCGTGTGGAGGCGACTGACGCGGCGGCCGCGAGCCACGCGATCCATCACGCCGACCGGCGAGTGCGCGTCCTGAATAAGTTGCGTTCGGCGATCGATGCTCAGGTAGCCGAAAAACTCCCGTTCGACGAACCCACGAGCGAGTGGGGCCAGCAGGACGGTCATCTCAAACACCGCTGGGTGACGGCCTACGAGTCGGGTGAGAAGGAATTCGTCTTCAACTACGATCGCTACCAGGTGTTCACGAGCGCGGGCGCGCCGCGGGTGCCCCAGGTGTGCATCGACTTCATTTCCCACACCCTCGAACGGGCGAGCGGGACCTGGTGGAACTCAGCGGGCGAGGCGCGCGGGCGGCGGGTCGGCGGGCTTGACTTTGACACCCTGG
>JAUIKB010000665.1 GCA_030430975.1 Polyangia bacterium | reverse complement strand
CTCCTGCATCGCGACAACGACATCTACCCCGATCTGGACACCATCATCGTCTACCCCCAAAGCTACATCGTAAAGCAGCCACAGCACCGGCCCGGCGGCGTCGTCGTCGAAGACGACGCCCACTTGGCGGGGCAGTCCTGGTCGCGCGGCATCGTCGTCCTGTCGTGGAACGGCGTGCTGAGCGGCGCCGCCAGGGTCAGCGACGGCGAGAATCTGGTGTTTCACGAGTTCGCGCATCAGCTGGACCAGCAGAGCGGCGATGCCAACGGCACGCCCGTCCTTGAAGAGCGCTGGATGTACAAGGAGTGGGGCCGCGTCCTAAGCCGAGAATTCGAGAAGCTCGTCGCCAAGTCCGAGACCGGACAGCGGACGCTCATCGACACGTATGGCGCCACCAATCCCGCCGAGTTTTTCGCCGTCGTGACCGAGCTGTTCTTCGAGCGGCCCCGCGCCCTAAAAAAGCGCCACCCCGAACTGTACGAGTCGATGATCGACTTCTATCAGCAGGATCCGCGGGAGTACGTCGACGGCTAAGCCGGCGCGGACGCGCGCGCCCCAGGCTTGAGAGTGCCTCCGCGACCACTCGTTTTGACCTGGTCGACCAGACCTAACCACTCGAGAAGCCGCACAACCCCCCACCCGAGATCGAACTCCCACCAGCGCTCCCCCATCTTGGCCGAGCTCGGGTGCGCGTGGTGGTTGTTGTGAAACCCCTCGCCGAACGAGATCACCCCCAGGAGCCACACGTTGCGTCCCTCTTCTTCTGCGCCGGCGATGGTGTAGCGGCGCTCGCCGTACTTGTGTGCCACGTACCCGACGAACCAGTGGCCCAGAATCGATGCGGCGACGCGCAGGCTCACCAGCGCCGCCGCGGGTCCGAGGCCGAGTAGCGCAAAGGCCACGAGCCAGCCGAACACCACGTGCCACGCCCACGTCCGTTCCAGAAACTGCAGCCACGGATCGTTCTCGACGTCGCACGGCAATCGATACCGCTCCACGTCGCGGGGACGGAACTCCAGGTGGAGATTCCAGAAGTAATCTCGAACTAGGCCGTGCCGGTACGCAAAGTAGGGCGGACACCGACGTTGGCTCTGCCAGTGATCACGATAGTGATGCAGTCGCACCCACGACAGCGGCCCACCCAAACCGGTGTGTACGAACAGATACACCATCAAACGCACCAGCCAGCGGGGCGCGCGATATGCCCCGTGAATCACGTTTCGGTGCAGACCGACCGAATGCCCAACGCAAAGCGTGGCAAACGCCAGCACGATCGCCGCCAGCACGAGTTGCGGGGTCAGCGCCGGCAAACCTACGACCAGGCCCGGCACCAGCATCACGTAGAGCCACGCGGTCTTTTTCCAGGAGAAAACCACCCGCCCAGCTTCCTTGGGCACGAGTCGTGTGAACACCGATGCTCCTCTTTGGTGTCGTCGACATCAGCGCGACAACTCGTTCAACGTGGGCACCCATGTCGGCCCGCACAACCGGGATGCGACAATAAGCGTGCTACTTGACGACGAAGCATTGTAGAATATAGTTCTAGAATATGATTCTAGAACACCGGAAAAGGCTGGAAACACCGCTGTTGCGCACGTGGCGCCGGATATCGGCAATGCCGGCGGGCGGCCGGCTCTTCAGCGTCGCGGTCGGCTTCAAAGTGCCGTACGCCGCCACGATCCGTCCGCGCGTCCGCGATGTCGTCTACGGCAGGACACGCGTGGACCTGCCGGATCGCCGCCGAGTCCGCAATCACCTGCGGTCGATTCACGCCGTCGCACTGGCAGGACTCGGCGAGCTGACTGCCAACATGGCGCTCATGTCGACTCAACCCGCTAGCGGTCGCTGGATTGTCCGCGACATGCGCGTCGAATACCTCAAGAAGGGACGCGGAACGATCACGGCTGAGTGCCAGGTCGACGACGTCGCGTGGGACACCGACCGCAACATCGAAGGGGTCGCCGTGCTGCGAGACCAGCGCGGCAATACCGTGGCACGCGTCCACATGAGCTGGAAGGTCGGGCCACGCGCTCCGGGGTGAGCTCTGGTATAGGTCTGCATTCGATGCCTCCCGAACGCAGCGCCCAACGCCGAAGGGCCATCCTGGACGCGACGCTGACGCTATTCGGCGCAGACGGGCCAGATGCGTTGAGCATCGAAGCGATCGGCGACCGCAGCAACGCCAGCGTCGGGAGCATCTATCACCACTTTGGCAACAAGCAGGGCGTGCTGGCCGCGCTGCACACCGAGCTGCTCGAGCGCTACCGAGCCGCGATGCTGAGTCGTCTCGAGTCGTTGCACACAGCCGAGCACATCGTAAAAGCGTTGGTCATCGAACATCTGCACTGGACCCAGGACAACCCAACCGCCGCGCGCTACCTCCACCGCATGCGCCGCGACCCCGCCGTCACAACGTCGGACGGTGCCTTACGCCAGAGCACCACGGCGCTCATCCGAACGCTTCGGCAGCGACTCGGTTCCGCCGTTATCGAGCTTCCAGCGCCCGTGTTCGTCGCGATTGTCCTCGGGCCCGCTGACCACTTCGCCCGCCACTGGCTGAACGATCGCACGTCGGGTCTGGCTCCGCGCGACGTCTCGGCCGAGCTCGCGGCGGCGGCATGGCGCGCCGTGCGCGCTACGCCGAAAACCTCGGACGGATCGCGGCGCTAGCGGTCTGCGGCGGCGGTCTGCGTCTTGGGCTTCTCCGGCTCCTGCCACGGCTGCGCGAATGTGGGCGACGATGCTCTGTTGTGGCTGAAACGCCGGTTCCCCGACGACTTGCCGTATGTGCATGACACCGATCCGAACTCCCCATACGACAAGGTGGTGAAACTTGATGACCGCGACGAAACCGCTGACCAACTGGATCGTGGAGGACGCCCGGAATAGCGGCCAGGGCATCGTCCAGGCCGTGTTCGCCACACAGGACGACGCGCTCCGCTTCGTCAGCCGCTACCGCGTCAACATCCCCCACGGCAAGCCCCGCGTCCGGGTCTTCTACGGCATCCACCCCAACTGGAATCTGCGCTACCCACGCCAGACATAGCCTGAGAGGCCCAGAAAGGCACCGTCACGCCACGAAACACGCGAACAGGACTGTCAGCACCATGAACGCAACAGAAGCGCTCACAGACGAATCTAGCAAGCCGGTCGATTCGTTCCGGACGACCGGTCAACTGGCCGAGGACGTGGACCGGGCGATAGCGACCCGGGACCGGCTGGCGATGCAGGACGCACGCAACCGGCTCCGGCACCGCGCAGCCACGCTGGAAGGGAGGCTCAACGACGGCGATGCGTGGTTCCGGGAACACGCCCCCGGCATGCGCCCGACCGCCGAGGCGTGGACGAAGGCTGAGCGGCACTGGATGACGCTGCTCCAAGAATACGAACGGGCGTTCGACGCGATGGAACGGGCCGACGCGGCCCTGACTGGAGGCATCCCGGCATGAGCAACTACACATGGCACAACTGGCACGACAGCGGGTCGTGGATGAATGACGACGCGCAGCATCAGGACGGGTTTCGGTCCTGGCTCCAGCGACGGTACCCGGATCTCTCCTCGTGGGAAAAGGCGATGCCGCCGTCGCCGAACCACGCCCTGTACCGACTGCTGTACGGCATCCCGATGAACGAAGCACTCCACACACGCCCCGCCGTGCCGAAGGTCTTCACCAATGCGTTCACCGAGGAGGAGTTGCGGCCATGACCGAACTTGACTCCACCCAGCGCGCGTCCGACGCCAACCCGCTGCCGCGCAAGAGCAACGGCGACGGCTACACCATGCACCGCGACGAGATTGCGCGGTTGCTGAATTGCCCCGACAGCGAAATGGCTGTCCGGCGTGAACTCAACCGTTCAGACATTTCCTACCGACCGTGGTACGGCGGACAGGTGGACGCCAAACCCGAAGACATCCACGCGCTGGTGGCGAAGCGTGAATTGGAGCGAAAGGCAGGTGTGTGATGGGAGGGACCAATGGGATCGGACCCGAAGCTGGAACGGTGCCCGGTCTGTGCAAAAGCAATCTACCCGGTCTGGACCCATGCCAAAAACGACGCCAAGGCGATGAACCGGCAGAAGCGCCACCAGGGTCACAAGGCGCCGTACCGGGGCAAGTGCGGGAACATCCACATCGGGGAGCAGTCGATGCCACGGTCTGGAACCGCATTCAGGAAATCTTTCGCCGGCAACTGGAGGAGGCGTTGCCGGTTGATGCCGTATTCCTCGCATTGCACGGGGCGATGGCGGCCGACGGCGAACATGATCTGACGGGGGCGCTGTT
>JAUIKB010000664.1 GCA_030430975.1 Polyangia bacterium | reverse complement strand
GCGCCTGCTGGATGAGGGTAGGCTGGAAGAGGGGCGGATGAGCCGGGTCAGGGTGCACATGATCGCGGATGACAGGCTGATGGAGCAGCTTTCCGTCGCGACGAAACTGGTGCCGCATCCGCTGGTCAGTGATTTGGGCTTCGCCCAAATGCCGCTCGTCGGCTGGGGCGATTGGCGGGCGCGTCCTCGCCGCCACAAGCCGGTGCCAGGCCTGCGATCAGCGCCGCAACCAGGGTCAGTCGGGTGGCTCTCGTCGACTTCGTCCGCATCGCCGCGGAGCTTAGCTTGGGTGGTGACGTTCGGCTAGCTGGCCGAGCCAAGCGTACGCGTGCGCATGGAGTTAGGTTGGTGCGGTGGGACGATTGCGGGTACTCGCCATGACCTGCGCGCTGAGCGTGGCGCCGGCGACCGCCCACGCGCAAGCCGCCGATCGGGTGTTCGGGGTGCCGCCGTCGCTGGCGCCCGAGGTAGCGATCCACACGTATGCCGAGCCGGTCAGTCAGGACATCGCCACGCGGGCAGCGCAGCGTTTTTTGGGGCGTGCGATCGACTCGACGCAGGTCGACTTCGGCATGTGGCTGCTGCCAGCGAAGCGGCGTGCGGCGCCGGTGTGGCGCGTCGCAGCATCGCCTCGTTTCCCCGGCGATCCACAGCGTCCAGTCGCGATCGTCGACGCCGTGTCCGGAGCGGTGGTCGAGGCGTACGACGTTGCCCGGCATGCTGGGCGGTCGTTCGTCTACCCGGAAAACCCGGTGCGCACGCCGCTGGTTTCCGAAGTGCAGCTGCCGGTCGCAAGCGGAGCGTCGTTTCCCATCAACGCACTGTTTCAAACGCTCAACTGCGTCGACAAGCGTGACGTGCGCCCTACCCTGCTGGGCCCGACGCATTTTTGCCACCTCGAATCGACGGCGCGCGCGGATACAGCCGGCGACTTCGTGTTCGACACGCCAGGCGACACCGAGCCAGAGGATCCGTTCGCCGAAACCAATGCGTTTCATCACGCCAACGTCTTTGCCGACTTCATGCAGACGCTTGGCGCCCCCGACGCCAAACAGCGGGTCCAAATCGTCACCAACCTGATGTGGCCATCGGGCTTCGCAGCCAGCGATCCGGCGCGCATGGCGGATCCGGACGCACCGCTCGATCCATACATCGGTGCGTTCTTTGCGCCGACCAATCCACTGTTCACGCCGACGGGCCAGATCGACGTTGGCGTGATGTGGTTCGGACAAGGTCCGGTGCGCGACTACGCCTACGACGCCGACATCGACTATCACGAGTACATCCACGAGCTGCTGTTCCAACACTCCCAGCTGCTGGGCGTGTTCGAGCCGGACCGCTTTGGTCTGACGCCCGGATCACGGGCGCTCGAGGAGGCGCTCGCCGACTATTTCTCAAGCGCGTTCACCGGCGACCCCGAGATGGGCGAGTACGCCGCGCCCAACCTGCGGCCAGGTCAACCCCACTACCGACAGCTCGATAACGACCAGCATTGCCGCGAACTATCCGGCGAGGAGCATCACGACTCGCATCCGCTCGCCGGAGCGCTGTGGCGCGCGCGCGCAAGCCTGATCGCAGCCGATCAGCAACGTCTCGATCAAGTGGTGCTCAGTGTGATTTTGGGCGCCCATCTGCCTCGGCTGAGGCTGGCCGACTTTGCGGAACTCCTGCGCCAAGAGCTGCAACGGCGCGACCTGTCCGCGATCTGGACCGCGCTGCACGCACAGCTTGAGACGCGCGGCCTGCTCGGTGACTGCTATCGCAACATCGCATACACGGGCGAGCCGCTCGGCAGCAGCGACGACCTCCGCAACGACCGCCTGTGGATCGCGCCGGGCGGACGCGATACGGCATGGGGCATGAGCGTGCAGGCGGCTCCGTTCCCATTCACGCCCGCGCTCGTGCAATTCAGCGCCGAGGTTCCGCCGCACGGGCGTCACCTCACCGTGAGCGCGCGCGTGTTCGGGCCACCCGCTGAGGTCAGCGCGCTGGTGCGTTTCGACGGCGACATCGAATACGACTGGAGCGCGGTGCCGCCCGCCGTCGCGCGCGACGTGATCGTGCCGCTGACGGGCACGTGGCCGCGCCAGACGGCGACGATCGACGTGCCGACGGGCGTGCAACGCGTATCGGTACAAATCGTCCAGCACGGCGCGGTGCGACTCGCGTACCGCGACGTCGAGCTGCGCGTGACGGCCGGCGCGCCGCACCCGACCGTGGCGGAGACGGCACCGCTCGAACCGCACGGCGGCTGTCGGTTTCGCCCCGCGCGCCCGGCGACCGTTTCGACAACAGCGCTCGCGCTGCTGGCGGCCGGGTCGCGGTGACGATGCCGAACGGCGCGCTGCCCGTCGTGATCGAGACGTCGCGACTTCGGTTGCGACGCTGGACGCCGAACGACGCCGTTGCCGTACGCGCCGCCCTCGTTTGGAACACCTTCCCTTCGAACTGTCCCGAAATAACGATGGCGTCAGCGTCCAGCGCCTGCTCGTTCGCGGGCTCCGCCCATCAGGATTGCAAGACATCTCCGTTGTCCGCTTCGACGGCAGCGGCGGCGAAAATCCAGTGCGACCGTAATGGGTGACGGCGACGTCGCATTTCCATGGGCACTCACCGTATCCGACATGTAGGTTGATAACGTCGGCCAGCCGGTCGGAACTGAACAGCCTTGGAGCGGTGGTTAATATGCAACGATTTTCGGCGGTTATCGCAATGAGCATCCTCGGCACGGCGGGCTGCGGCTCGGACGGTGCGACGGGGGGCGGCGGCGACGGCGGGAATGCGGGCACCGGTATCGGCGGCCGGGGCAACCAGGGCAACACCACCGGCATGGGCAACACCGGCAACGTCCCGCAGGGCGGCGGCGGCGGCGTGATCGATCCGAATCTGAACTCGGACGGCGCCTGCATGACCGACGCGCAGGAGGTTCAAGCCGGGACCGATCCATACCTCGCCGACACAGACGGCGACGGCGTGGACGACTGCGCGGAGTTGGACTGCGTAAGCAATCCGACCGATCCCGCCGAGAAGTGTTACGCGTGCGGCTGGAAACACAAGGACCCCGGCAACGTCCAGTCGACCGGCACGGGGGTCGGCTCGGTTATGGGCAACTTCACGGTCACCGACCAGTGCGGCGAGCAGGTCGACATTCACGATTTCTACGGAAGTTACCACATATTATATCATACGGCGGCGTGGTGAAGTGGTTGTCGTCAAGAGGCAGGTAGCCTCGAAGGTCTTCAAGCTCAGTTCCGCAACGAAACCGGTTTCACGGAGTTCACGTTCCTGTTCTCGCTGTACGAGGCAGCCAGCGGTGGACCACCGACGCCGAACGACGCCATGGCGTACGCGTCGGAGGTTGGCGCTCAGAACTTCCCGGTGTTCGCGGATCCGGGCCGCGCCTACGCCAACGCCACGCCGATGACGCAGGCCAAGCACCCGGAGATGTGCGCGCTGGCCCCGGACATGACCATCATTCAATGCTTCGACGGGCACGGCGCACACTTCAACGCGCTGGCCGCCATCAAGCAGCACGCCGGGCTGTAACATGCGACTGACCATCCTGCGGGCGGCGATCGTCGGCGTCTGCTGGATGGCTGGCGCGTGCGGCGACGACGCGGCCGAGCCCGTCGACGCCACGGGCGGAAGCGCCGGTTCTGCGTCGGGCGGGTCTACGTCGGGCGGCTCCGGCGGTTCAACGACCGGAGGCGTATCCGCATCCGGAGGTACAGCCGGCTCCGCCTCGGGAGGGTTGGGCGCCGACGGCGGCATCGGAGGGAGCGCCGGCAGCTCGTGCGAAAACTCGCTGGACGTCGACGCCACCGTGCCGGACATGCTGTCCCGCACCGGCCTGTATGCGGATATCGAAACGAAACAGCTTGGAGCCGGGGTCGCCGAATTCGCGCCCCAGTTCGCGCTGTGGTCGGACGCGGCGGAAAAAGCTCGCTGGGTATACATCCCAGAGTGTGAGTCGATCGACACCACCGACATGGACGACTGGCGGCTGCCGGTCGGTTCGCGGCTCTGGAAAGAGTTCAGCGTCGGCGGCAAGCGCATCGAGACGCGCCTGATCGTGCGCACCGGGCTCGGGCCTCAGCACTTTGAGTACGCCACCTATCAGTGGAACGCCGGCGAGACCGAAGCCGAACGCGTGCCGCTTGGCGTTGTCGACGCGCTCGGCACCGACCACGACATCCCCAGCCAGGACGCGTGTCGGCGCTGTCACGGAACCCATGCCGACAAAGGCGGACGACCGTCACGTTCGCTTGGATTCTCAGCGCTCC
>JAUIKB010000663.1 GCA_030430975.1 Polyangia bacterium | reverse complement strand
CGTTGTTCGCTCGCGAGCAGGTCGCCGATGCGGAGATGCGCCGCGCCACGGGAGCTGAGGTCGAAACGGAGATCGAAGCGCTGGGCGTTGACTTCCAAATAGCCACGCGACTCACGTCATGGGTGGCGGTTAGCGACGCGCAGACGGTCGATCCGACGAAACCGACGACGACGGTCGAGCAGCCCCACGAATTACCGGCGGGAATGTCCGCGGAAGGGCTCGGCTTGCGAGCGGCGTCGTTCGGAGCAGCTCAGGGACGCATGATGGCGATGCCGATGGCGGCGTTGGCCGGTCCTCCGCACATGCGAGCGGGTGGCGGAGCGCGTCCTGGCGGACCTCCGCCCGGGTTTGCACCACCGCCGCCCGCGTCGTCGGCGGCACCGCCACCCGCAAATAAGAAGCGTAAAGGAGGTCTGCTGAGTCGCGTGCTGGATGCGTTCGGTGGTCGACAAGAGAGCGACGCCGATGACGAGGCACCGGTGCCGGAGCGCACGCGCCGTCAGCGTTCCGCGGGTCCGCCGCCACCTCAGGCCTCAGCGCCCGCTGCTCCGCCATTGCCGTCCGCACCTGCTCGTCCGGTGCCGGCGAAGACCGATCTCGACGCCCTGTCGGTGGAGACGCGCGAGGCTGAAGAGGCGTCCGATGGCGAACTCGCCGACGCGCCGGCCGCTGGAGCCGCGGCTGATTTCGACGAAGTAACGGATTCGTTCAGCGCCGAGGACGGACTCGGCGCCGAATTCGTCGGTGGCATGGTGCGGATGTTCAACAGTCAGTTCTTGGTCGTGACTCTGAGCGGGCTGTTCGAGTGGGAGCTTCCCGACGTCATCACGGTGGAACTCGAGGGCGGCCGAACGGTCACGCTCCAAGTGTTGGTGGAGCGGAGTACGGCGAGTCAGTCCTGCGAACCCAGCCAGGAGATCCGCGTCGTGCTGCGTGTCGATTCGAAGTTCGTCGACCAGCCGACTCGGCTGTTCGTCGGCGGCACGACCGAGGCGTACGCTACGCTGGTCGTCGAACTGTAACGGTACGCATGAGCCAAGAGATCCGAGACAGTCTGCTCCTAGCTATCCAGTCGGGCGACGCGAATGCGTTCGGTCGCTGGATGGCGGAAGCCGAGCCCCGTATTCGCGCCAGTCTGCGCAGCTTTGCCAGCCAAGTGGATACGGAGGCCGTCCTGCAAGAGACACTGCTTCGGATTTGGCAGGTCGCCCCGCGAGTCGAAGTCGACACGCGGGGCGATGCCCTATTGCGGATGGGGGTACGGATCGGTCGCAACCTGGCGATCGATCACGTGCGCGCTCGTCAGGCTCAGCCCGAGGCCGATGTAGACGTTTCGACGCTGGAACAGCAGGCGTGCGACTCAGCGGAGCCGGATCCGCTGCTGCGTCAGATGATCGCCGACTGCATCGGCGAGCTGCCGGGTAAACCGGCGCAGGCGTTCCACGCGCGGCTGTACGGTGCCGGCGCTGAACCGGACGAGACGCTCGCCGTTCGACTCGGCATGAAGCTGAACACCTTCTTGAAAAATTTCGGTCGCGCTCGCGCGTTTCTGATCGAGTGCCTCGGGGGACGCGGGGTTGAGCTGAGCTGCATTACCGGGGAGCGCGTTTGATGGATACCGAGAGCCTGATCGAGCAGGTCGCATCGGCGCATCGTGAGCGAAGCGTCGACGGTGACGTGAAGTACGCGCGCGGCTGGCACGATTTGAACGAGGCTGACCGGGTGAAGGCATTCGACGTTGCGGCGCAGAATCGGGAGCTGGAAGCGGCGCTGGACGCGGAGGGGCTGTCGTCGACGGCGCGGGCGGTTTTGGCGCGGCTCGGGCGGTGAGCGGTCTGGCGAGGTCGCGCCCTACCGACGGTACGGCAGGCGCCATGCGATGCGTCATACCGATTCACGAATCGCACGGCGTGCGATTTGTGTCCTTGCCATTCGTCGACGGGAAATGAACTGTCGAGCTCAACGGAACACTAAGGACCGCTATGAAATCGAATGCTCCAAGCTCACGCCTCCAACCCCTGTGCGTTGTGTGCAGTCTAGTGCTCGCCGTGGCTTCTTGCGGCTCCGAGACAGATTCACCTCCCGCTGGCGCGGCGGTCGGGGATGCGGGTCGCGATGCTGATGCTTCGATGGAAGATGCGGGTAGCGATGGTGCCTATCCAGTTGAGGATGCGGGGCGCGAGGATGCTTCTGCAATGGAAGATGCGGGCGCTGGGGATGCTCCTCAAGCCGGTGATGCGAGCGAGGGAGGCACCTGTGTGAGCGCTGGTGATGTCAGTGATCAGATCACGTTTCACACTGACTTTGAAACGGACCAATGGGGCGACAACGGCGTCAATCCACCCGCAGGAAACTTCTGGGAAGTGGACCACGGACTACCTAGGACCACGGATCATCCCGACTCACTATTGAAGGCTGGGCGCAACGGCAGTGGAAGGGCTGTGTGGTTGGGCGCTTACAACAACGATACAGCAAGAAACGAACTCGGAAGAGACAACGCCTTGAGCTTCGGAGAGCATTGGATGGGGGTGTCTATCTACGTTCAAAATCGATTGGATCGAGACCGAATCATGATTCAAAACCGGCTGCTCGCGAATGGCACGAGCAGAACGGTTAATGCCATTTCCCTGCGGCAAGCAGCCGACCCCGGACAGCTCTACTTCAGTCTCCCTACGGATGTTGATTCTGTAGATACGCTGCCCACGAACGGCGCCGGCTCGAACACGGAGTCGGTCGCTTTCGACTACAACGAAGGAGAGTGGATCGACGTGGTCTTGCACTACCAAGGAGCATTTGGGGCGAACTACCAAGGACCAGACACCTCCGAGCTTGCAGCTAATCTGGGCTTCGATCCTCGAAGTGACGGGTTCATTGAAATCTGGGTCAACGGTAACAAGCTAGTGGACCATGTGGGTACCACAGCCTTTCGCTATGCGAGAGAGGGCGAGGAGGTCACGGGGATTATTACGCCGAAAATAGGCCCCTACTGGTCGAGTGCGAATTCACCCAAAGGGGATCTCTATTTCGACAACTACAGGTTGTGGGTAGGCCCCGGCGGAACCTATGCGGACGTTGATCCAAGCTGCGACTGATGTGCCCCGCTTCTTCGGCGAATGCTCGCTAGGGCTTGCAAGCAAGCACGAGGTTTTACTTAGCGGGTGTTGGCGCGGCTCGGGCGTTGATAGGGCGGAGCATGAAGTCTGTAGTCATCCCAACCGCGGTTTTCGACGGCATTCGAGCCCCTTCGCTACATAGAGCTCGCGCCGTTTACGATCCGAAACGCCGAGGCGTGTGGCTCGTTACCCTCGGCACGTCCGCCGAGGCGTGGTGGTTCGGTGGCAAAGCCTTCGAGCGGTTGGCGCACGGTGCGGAGCGAAACCCCGTGTCGGATGCGACCTGTACTTCGATGTCGGTCGCGGGGTGCCGGTGTTGGCGCGCTGGCGGGAGGCTGCGTGGGGCGTGGCACCGATGATCGCGCTATACTCATGCCGTGGAAGCCGCGAAGACTCTGCTCACCTATAAGGACCTGCTGGGTCTGGCTGAGGATGTGCGCGCGGAGATTCTGGGCGGCGCGATGGCGATGTCGCCGAGTGCCTTGCCCCGGCATTCACTAGCGCAGCGCGTGCTGGGCAGCGTCATCGGCGGTCCGTTTCACGACGAGCACGATGCCGGCGGTCCGGGAGGGTGGTGGATCTTCCCTGAAGTCGATGTCCAGCTCGGGGTTCACGATATCGTCCGGCCAGACTTGGCAGGATGGCGTCGGGAGCGCTTGCAAGATCCGTGGGACGCGCGACCGATTCGGGTGGTGCCCGACTGGATCTGCGAGATCATCTCGCCGTCCAACGGATCGCACGACCGTGTCACCAAGCGTGCGCTCTATGCTAGGTACGGAGTGTCCTTCTACTGGCTCGTCGACCCGCATCAGTGCGTTCTGGAAGCGCTTCAGCTTTGCGACGGCAAGTGGCTTGAGCTTGGTGCCTGGGATGCGAGCGACGCGGCGGGGATCCAGCCGTTCGATGCGGTGACGTTGGAGCTGCGTCGGGTTTTTCCGCCACCGTCGTCTGCGCCATCGAGCGACGATTAGCTCACGTTGTTGCCCTGCGGCTGCAGTCCCTCCGCGAGTAGGTCAAAGACGATTCGCACGCGACGGCTGGTCCGCACCTCGCGGTGGCTGGTGAGCCACATCGGCACGGGGAATCGAAGCAGCTCCGGCAGGACGCGCACCACGCGCGGGTCGGCGTCCCCGACGTCGGCCATCATGACGCCAATGCCGGCGCCCTCGGTGATCAGT
>JAUIKB010000662.1 GCA_030430975.1 Polyangia bacterium | reverse complement strand
TGCGCGGTCGCTCGCCCTGTGCCGCGCTCGCCTCGGTGCGGCCTACGCCCAGCTGGAACGTTTCGACGAAGCCGAGCGGTGCTTCTTCGAAGCGGAGCGGATCGTGGCTGCTCGGGATGAGATCACCGCGGAGTTGGTCGAGCTGCATCGCGCCTTCGTTCACCTGGCGCGCGGGGAACCCGGCCGCGCCCTGGCGACGATCGAGCGGGCGCAGGCTCCTATGAGCACCGGTCCCAGTCTGGTGGAGGTCAGCGACGACGCCCGGTTGGTGCTGCGGATTCTCGGTCGCTTGCTGTCATCTGAATCGGCGCCACGTCTGGAGGTAGGACCCGAGGCGAAGTGGTTTCGCCCGCCGTCGGGTGAACGCCAGTCGCTCGAGAAATTCACCGCCGCGCGGCGCATTCTCAACCGACTAGTCGAGTCGCGCGAAGCCGATCCGCAGGCGGAGCTGACCGCTGAGGAACTGTTCGAAGCAGGCTGGCCGGGGGTCGTGATCGCCTCGAGCTCCGCGAACAACCGTCTGTATGTCGCCCTCGCCAAGCTGCGCAAGCTCGGCTTGAAGCTGGTGATTCTGCGTACCGAATCAGGCTACATGCTCGACCCCGCGACGCCGGTCGTGCGCTTCGAGCGCGCCGAATAAGTCCGATTAAGTCGCTTATCCATCGGCGGATCGCCAGGCTGCTAACGAAGTCCGACGTCGTTGCACTGGCGCGCGGGCCCTTTGCCTTGGAGCTAGCGAATCATGAAAAAGTCACGTCGGGAGTTTCTGTCTATGGCCAGCGTTGCAGTTGTTGGCAGCTCAGTGGTGTTTCTCAGCGGTTGCGGTAGCGACGACAGCGGTGGGGGGGCAGGCGGAGCTGGGGGACAAGGGGGAGCCGGCGGTGCCGGCGCGGGCGGCCAAGGTGGTTCCGGTCAGGGCGGCAGCGCGTCGGGCGGGCAGGCTGGTAGCTCCTCAGGCGGCCAAGCGGGCAGCGCGTCGGGGGGGCAGGCGGGGAGTGCCTCCGGGGGTCAAGCCGGCAGTGCTTCGGGTGGCAGCGGATCCGCTGGCGGCTGCGTCGACAGCGCGATCACCGGTAACCACGGCCACGCACTGACCGTGTCTGCGGCCGATGTCGCGGCTGGCGCCGACAAGACCTACAGCATTCAAGGTGCCAGCGCGCACGAACACTCGATCACGCTGACCGCCGCCGACTTCACCGCTCTGCAGAGCGGGCCGATCACCGTCATGTCGACCGAGGGCGCATCGCATACGCACATGGTCACCGTGAGCTGCGCCTAGACAGAGGAATCCAATGAAACAATCGATAAACAAGACGCGGACGAATCGTGGCCTCGTGTTGGGCGGCATCGCCCTCATGATCGCGGCCGGATCGGTCGCCGCCTGCGGCGATGACGGCGACGGCGGCGGAGGCGGGAACACGGCCGGCACAGCCGGTTCCGCCGGCAGTGCGGGTTCGGGCGGCAGCGCCGGCAGCGCTGGCAGCGCCGGCAGCGGTGGCTCGGCCGCGGGTAACGGCGGCAGCGCTGGAAGCGCAGCCGGCAGCGGAGGTTCCGGCAACGGTGGTTCTGGCGGAAGCGGTGCGTCGGCTGGATCGGCTGGGAGTGGAGGCAGCGGCGGCGCCGCGGTGCTTGCGCGTCCGTCCAAGTCGAGCACGATCAGCATCTCGTCCGATGACGCCATCGTCGCGATGGTGAACCCGGCGGACGACAGCGTCTCGGTGTTCACGACGGCTGACAACACGCGAACGGCGAAGGTGGCGACCGGTGATGAACCGAGCGCGGTGGTGATTCATCCGGACAACGTGACGGCCTTCGTCGCGAACGCGGCCGACGCCAGCGTCGTTAAGGTCAGCGGAATCGATACCGGTTCTCCGACTGTGTCGTCACCGGTGGCGGTCGGATCGGAACCGACGGGTCTCGCGTTGTCGCCGACCGGCAAGCTGTTGTTCGTCGCCGAGTGGGCGGAGAGCCGCGTCAGCGTAATCGACACCGATACGATGACCGTGACGTCGACCATCAACGGCATTCGCAATCCGCGCGGTCTCGCCGTCACCAACAACGGCGACGCGAGCGACGACGACGAGAGCCTCGTCGTGCCCGAATTTTTCGGTGAGATCGTCCCCGGCGGCGAGATGTCCGATACGGGTCGCAAGGGCAAGGTGCGGGTGATTCCGTTGAGCGACTTCACCACGATCGACGCGATTACATTCGAGCCTCGCGATAGCGGCTTCGGGACGCCGTCACTCATGACGTCGCCGAACCAGCTTCATACGGTCGCGATCGCCGGCAACAAGATCTATGTGCCCTCGATCTCGGTGTCTCCAGAGGGACCTGCGAAGTTCAACGAGAACATTCAACCGGTGCTCTACGTCGCTGACCTGGCGATGAATACCGAGGACGTTAGCAACGTAGGGACCGTCAACCTCGCTACCCGCGTGAGGGATGATATTCCGAGCGGGACCACGAAGTTCTTTCTAGCCGACATGGTCGATATTTCGTTCGTCGGTGACAGCATTGGCTACGCGCTTTCGCGTGGCGCTAACGTGGTCCAGCGTATCGAGTACAACTCGGCTACCGGCATTGCGATCGGCAGCGCGTTTAACAAGCAGATCGACATCGGCAAGGCGCCGACCGGCGCGCCGGCGGGCTGCGAAGGACCAACCGGCATCGTTACCGGGCACAGCAACAAGCGCGCCTACGTGAACTGCTGGGTCAGTCGTCGGCTCGGCGTGGTCGACCTGGAGATCCAGGAGCAGACTACGACGGTCGAGGCATCGAATCCGCCCTCCGGTGCGGCGCAGGTTTCGAAGAACAAGGGTCTCAAGTTCTTCTTCACGGGTCGCGCGCGCTGGTCGGACAACGCCTGGAGTTCGTGTGCGTCTTGCCACCCCGGCGGACTGAGCGACGGCGTCACGTGGTCGTTCGCGGCCGGTCCACGCCAGACGGTGTCTCTCGACGGATCGTTCTCGCGAGGCGCGACGCCCGGCACCCAGCGCATCTTCAACTGGACGGGCATCTTCGACGAGATTCACGACTTCGAACGCAACACCCGTGGCGTGTCGGGCGGCAAGGGCGCCGTCACGACGTCGACGTCGTGCGGCGACCTCGCCCAGGAAACACCATCTCCGCTTGGCGGCCCGCCGGACGGGCTGCTCGGTGAACCCGTCAAGGAAGTGCAGGACACGCAGGCGGACAACTGCACGACCGACTGGGACGACATCGAGCTATGGATCAAGGACGCGATCCGTCCGCCCAAGGCGCTGCAGGGCACGGCGGCTGCATCGGTCACGGCCGGCGCTCAGTTGTTCGTCGATGGCGGCTGCGCGAAGTGCCACGGCGGTGACGGTTGGACCGTATCGCGGCGCTTCTGGGATCCGTCCACCACCAAGAACAACGATCTCAAGACGACCACGTTCGAGATCGCTCGTGAGCCGGGCACAAACGCAGCGCCGCTGCAGGTGGCGTGTGCGATCCGCAACATCGAGACATTCGGCATTCCGGGCAACAGCACCGGAACCACCGCGCTCGAGTTGCGGCCCGACGGAACGACCGTCGCTCAGGGCCGCAAAGGATATAACGTGCCCTCTCTGTACGGCCTCGCTCTAGGAGCGCCGTACTTTCACCACGGCCAGGCGGCGACCTTGAAGGACGTGTTCGCGGATCCCAAGTGGCAGAGTCATTTACAGGCGGGTAGCGCCGTGTTCGTGCCGACCGCGGCCGAGATCGACGACCTGGTCGCGTATCTCCTGTCGATCGACAAGGACACCACCGAAGTTGCGGTTCCCGCCGGCTTCGATGTCTGTCGCACCTCTTTCTAACGACTCTCTCCTCCAAACAAGCACCTCGGGACGCCGGGGCGGAGCGTTGCCAGACGCTTCGCCCCGGTGCACTTTTTGGCGTAGCGGCCGCGCACGGATCGCGCCGTGCCATGCTGGGGACCACTCGACGGGCATCACCGTTTGACCCGCCGCGAAGCGGCAGCGAGCGCCGGGTCGGCGGGCCGGACGGCGGCCTGAGCCGAAAGCTGCAATCCCGGCGGTTTCGCAGCCCGTTCGCGTCGGGATCGCGTCGCCGGACCGCGAGCGATCGTTATGCTTGAGCGGATGCGTCGCCTAGCCACCATTGCCTACGTCCCGCTGTTCGGTCTGATGACGGCATGCGGGGGCGACGACGGAGCGGAATTCGGCGGCGGGGGCACCGGCGGCACGGTGGCCCCCATGGGCGGTACCGGGCCTGGGGGAATGGGCGGCACCACAGGGGGCGGCGCTGGCGTTGGTGGTGCTGGCGTTGGTGGTG
>JAUIKB010000661.1 GCA_030430975.1 Polyangia bacterium | reverse complement strand
AACCCGACCCCCGATTCCCCGACTACCCCTTCACCGTCCTCCACCAAGTACTCAACTCGACGGCCCGGTCCGGTTCGACCGCTTCGCCCAGCCGCGGCAACGTCAGCGCGGCGCCGCGGTCGTCGGCCAGCTCCCATAGGGTTTCGATCGGGTCGTCCCAGGAATGGACGGCGAGATCGAACGTGCCCCAGTGCACGGGCAGTAGCCGCCCGCCGCCGAGCAGGTCGAGCGCTTTGAGAGCGTTATCGGGTCCGAGATGAATGTCTCCCCACGCCGGGTGAAAGGCCCCGATCTCCAGCATGACCAGGTCGAACGGTCCAAGACGCTCGTTGATCTGGGTGTACTCCTGAGTCAGCCCGGTATCCCCACTGAAAAAGACGCGGTGTTTCGGTCCGCGCAGCGCCATCGACGACCACAGGGTGTGATTGCGGTCATTGATGGCTCGCCCGCTGAAGTGTTGGGACGGCGCAGCGGTGATCTCGACGTCGGTGTTCGGGACCATGGCGGATTCCCACCAGTCCAGCTCCGTGATGCGATCGGCCGGAATACCCCACGACTCGAGGTGCGCGCCTACTCCGAGCGACGTGATCACCGGCACGTTGCGCTTGCTGAGTTCCAGCACGCTCGCTCGGTCGAGATGGTCGTAGTGATCGTGTGAGATCACCAGCGCATCGAGTGGCGGCAGATCCGCGATCGCCACCGGCACCGGTTGAAAGCGTTTCGGTCCGGCGAAGTTGACCGGGCTGACGCGGTCGCTCCAAACCGGATCGGTGAGCACGCGCGCGCCGTCAACCTCGACTAGCACCGTCGAGTGGCCCAGCCACGTGGCGCGGAGTCCCGTTTCGTTCGGCACCGTCCAACCGGGTCGCGGATCGATCGAGCTCAGCGGAGCGGGCGGCCGACGCGTGCCCCGGCCGCGCACGAAGTCGCGGAGAACCGGTACGGTGGTGCCAGACTTGAGGCCTGCGCCGACCCGCGCCGTGTTGCGAAACGCGCCCTTGATATACCGTGGAGACGCCAAGACGCGTTCACGTCGCAGGCCGCGCAAGAGTCGTGAAGGAGCCATGAACACCATGTATTGGGACGCATGCGGCCGTTGTCGAGAGGGGTGTTGCCGCCGGAAACGTTGACGTCCGCCCGCGCAGCGGCACAAGAACGCTCGCCTTGCTGCGGTTGTATTACCTCGTCGTGTTCGCCGCGTTCGGCGCCATGGTGCCGTTTTTTCCCAGCTGGCTGGAAGCGCGCGGCGTGCGGGGCGCCCATCTGGGGCTCGTGACGGGCGTCATGCCGATCGCTGGGTTGCTAGGTCCGATGCTGTTTGGGTACTTGGCCGATCGGTTCGCGCTGCGCGGTCGATTGATTCGCATCGCTTGCGTCGGCGCGGTGGCGAGCGTCGGGTCGCTCGCGGTGTTGGGGGCGTTGGGGCAAGCCGTGGGGGTGTGGGCGATGTTGCTATTGATCGCGGCATTCTCATTCTTCCGTGCGCCACTTGTCATGGTGGCGGACGTTTCTGCATTGGAATCCGCAAAGAGCTACGGTCGGGTTCGGCTGTTCGGTTCGGCTGGTTTCGCGATCACCGCGCTAGGGCTGGGCGGCGTGCTCGACGTAACCGATGCGGTCGAGCTGCCGGCGTTCGTTACGGTGACGCTGATAGTGACCGGGTTGGTCAGCATCTCGCTGCCGGCCAAGGTCGCGCGCAGGCCAGCGCCTGTGCTTGGCGCGCTTCGCCGCTTACTGAGGCGGCCGCGCTTTCGACGCTTCCTGCTGTTGACCTTGGCTTGGTTTGCGGGGCACTCGGCCTACGACTTGGTGATCGGTCGGCACATCGAATTCCTCGGCGGCAATGAGTTCCATATTGGGCTGGCCTGGGGTGTGGGCGTGGTCGCGGAGATCGCGTTGATGGCGCTTTCACCGCGTTGGATCGGGCGAGTATCGACCGCTCGACTGCTCACGATCGCGATGACCGCTAACGTGGCGCGCTGGATGCTGTTGGCGTTGGCGCCGAATCTGGGATTGGTTCTGTTGCTCTCGCCTCTACACGCCTTATCGTTCGGACTGACCTGGCTCGCGGCGCTCGAATTTCTAAGAACAGAAGTACCCAAGGGCATCGAGGGGTCCGCGCAGGCGACGTTCACCGGCGTCGCCGCTATCGGGCGGGGCAGCGCGGCCGTCGCTTGGGGTGTCGTGTACGAGGTAAGTGGAGGTGCGACAGTGTTCTACATCGCGACGCTGATCGCCTTGGTCGGCGTTGCGTTCGCGATGGCGATCCGCCGAACCGATGAGGCCCAGTGATTTTTCGTGTCACAATGCTTGCATGAGGTGGATAGCTTACGTAGGTGGATTGGTGCTGGCGGTTGCGTGCGGAGGCACGGATGACGCGGGGCTCAAGGGTGGCGGTGCGGCTGGTTCGAGCAGTGGCGGATCGACGTCGGGTGGTTCGAGCAGTGGCGGCTCGAGCAGTGGCGGCTCGAGCAGTGGCGGTTCGACGTCGGGCGGCTCGAGCAGCGGCGGCGCGACGGGCGGTTCGACGTCGGGCGGCTCTGCCAGTGGCGGCTCGACGAGCGGTGGATCGTCGTCGGGCGGCTCGAGCAGCGGCGGTTCTGGGGGAACGCCGACGTGTCCGGGCACCGCGCCCGGCTGCGTCATCGATTTCGCCGGCCAGTTCGGTCAAACCGGTTCGGCGAACGGCGTCGGAACCGCGGCCCGGTTCAACGGACTTAGCTCGATCACCGGCGACGGCACGTACCTGTATGTGACGGTTACGAATGCGGTGCGGAAAATCGAGATCGCGACCGGCACCGTGAGCGACTTTGCCGGCCAGCAGGGGATGCCCGGCTACAAGAACCTCCAGGGTACCGCAGCGCGATTCCGGTTCGTGGATGGGATCGCAACGGACGGCACGACGGTGTGGGTTGTCGATGGCGGAAACAACCTGATTCGCGCGATCGACATCGCGACCGGTGACGTCACGAACGTGGCCGGTTCGCCCGGGATGGCGGGCACGACGGACGGCGTCGGGCCTGCGGCGCGCTTCGACGCGACGCGCGGGATGTTCTTCGACGGTGCGGTGCTCTTCGTCACGGAAACCGGCGGCATCAACGCGATCCGCCGCATCAACCCGGCCACACGCCGAGTGACGACGATCGCTGGCGACAATGGCACCGGCAACATGGACGGTAGCGGCTCGGTCGCGCAATTCAATCGACCGCGCCATCTCGACGGAGCCAACGGTCGACTCCTAGTGAGCGATACCGAGAACCATCTATTGCGGCAGATCGATCTCGGCAACGGCGGTTCGCAGACGAACACGGTCTCGACCGTCGTCGGCTCAAGTTCGGGCTCGGCAGACGGGACGGGAACGGCCGCTCAGCTCGACCGGCATCGCGGACTCGATTGGGACGGATCCGCGTTCATCGTCGCGGATAGCGACAACTTCACGCTGCGCAAGGTCACTGTACCCGGCTTCGTCGTGACGACGATCGCCGGCACGGCAGGCAACAACACGCACGCCGAAGGGATCGGCCCTGCGGCGGGATTCGACAAGCCGATGGACGTGCACTTCGATCCAGGTACCGGCGACCTGTTCATCATCGAAGACAACGTGGTTCGGCGCATGTACTACAAGTAGCCGCGGCCGCGCCGGTCGCTGGCTACTTGACGTAGATCGGATTGGAATAGATCCAAACGAAATCGCGTTCGGACTGTCCGACGTAGGAGTTTAGGTGTTTTTCCAGGTGGCGAGGCACCATGCGAATCTCTACGCGGTACGCGCCGGGCTCGGTTACGGTCGTCGTGCCGGACTGGCCCGTCGATTCCACCTCATCCCAGCCGCCGTCTTTGGCCTTTAGCACGCGCAGCGTGAGCTCCGGTGGTGTCACGCTGGGGTCGAGATCGCGGATCGTCGGCATCGCATAGGCGAGATCGACTGGCGCGCTGGCGGCGATCTCATCGCCCATCTCGTACGTCTTGCCGCCTTGCTCGGCGTGGTAGTCAAAGCCCACCGGGTAGCCGAGCACTTCGAACGCCGCGTAGAGTCGTCCGGCTTTGAGGGCTTCTTTTAGATCGGTGTCGTCCCATTCGCCGGCCGGCTTCTTGATGAGCAAATGATTCGAAAACCAGATCATCATGCGCCGGTAGCTGTCGACGCGCTCGCCGTCGGGCAGCAGCTGCGGAAAGCTATTGCGGTGGCAGTCGGTGCCCGCGGTTGTGACGCGCTTGACTCCTCGAGCCAGGACCGAACCCCAGGTGTCCACGTAGCGGGGGTCCTCGCTGATGAGCGGCAGGACGACCAAGTCCGGGTGCGGCAGCTCTTCC
>JAUIKB010000003.1 GCA_030430975.1 Polyangia bacterium | reverse complement strand
CTCGGCGCGACTGTCGACAAGATCGAAGACACCGGCGCCGGCGACTACACCAGGCAAACTCCGCCGATGGCTGGGGACGGCATGGGAACCGCGTTCCACGCCCTCAACCGTGGCAAGCGTAGCCTGGCGCTGGACCTCAAGAGCAACGCTGGCGTAGCCGTGCTCAAGAAGCTCGCGACCCAGTACGACGTTCTGTTCGAGCAGTTCCGGCCCGGGGTCCTCGAGCGACTCGGCGTCGGGCATTCCACTTTGCTGGCTCTCAACCCCAAATTGGTCATCTGCGCACTGACCGGATACGGCCAGACCGGTCCGCTCAAGGACCGCGCCGGACACGATCTCAACTACTTGGCGAGAGCGGGTTTGCTCGGGATGCAGGGCCCGAGCGACGGGCCGCCTCAGCTACCGTCGTTCCAGCTGGCCGATGTCAGCGGCGGACTCTGGAGCGTGATCGGGATCTTGGCGGCGCTGCGCGAGCGAGAGCAAACCGGCAAAGGCCAGGTCATCGACATCGCGATGACCGACTCTGTCGTGCCGTTCGCAACGATCGGGTTAGGAAAACTCTTCGGTGGCGAGACCATTCGGCGAGGTGAGGAGATCCTCAGCGGCGGCATCGCGATCTACAACACCTACACGACCAAAGACGGCGGCGCCGTCGCTTTGGGCGCACTGGAACCCAAATTCTTCATGCGCTTTCTCAGCGCGGTGGGCGTCACGCCGGCCGCGGAGTTTGTCGTACCCGGTGCCCATCAGGCCGAACTCAAGCGGCAGCTGGCCGAGATCTTCGCCGCCCGCACGCGCGACGAGTGGGTCGAGTTTTCGCAGCAACACGACGTGTGTCTGGAGCCGGTCCTCACGCCAGAAGAGCTGCCGGACGACGGTCAGTTGCGTGCTCGCAACGTGTTCTTTCGCGCAGGTTCCGGTGACGGAAAGCCACTCATGTACCGAACGCCCGTCTCACCCCAAACCACCGATGTTCCGGTCGCGCCCCAGCAGGGTGAACACGGACGGACGATCCTCGCCGAAGCCGGTTATTCGCCTGTCGAAATCGAAGAACTCTCGAAGACCGGCGTGATCAGCGGATCCGCTTGAACTCGTCGACGAACTCCCAGTCAGCGATTAAGTGCTTCTTCAGAAGTAAATTGAGCAGCGCCGCAAACATCAGTTCCCAGCGCATATTTTCTCCGAGGATTTCACTCGCGTCCGCGCCGTGAGAAACCGCCCGTAGCGCGGCTACCAAGTCGCGCGCCGTGAGCTGGTCCTCTTCGCCGCCCTCGCCCTTTTGTGATGCTTCCGTTCGGTCTTTGCCGGGATGCGCGGGCAACTGAACCGTGGTGCCATCGAGCAAGGTCAACGCCACCATCTTGGCGCCGCCCTTTGCGGGCGCAGGAATTGCTGCGTCACGGGCCTTCACCGTTTCGCCCGATTCGATCGGTGTGAGGTCGCCTGGCTGGGGCGCCTGCGGGGCGACCGCTGGCGCAGCCTCCGAACCGTCGCCCTCTAAAGCATCCGATGGCGGCTCCTCGCCTGCGTCCTGAGAAGGCGGCGTGGCTTGGCTTACCGGGTCGGCGGGCTCGGATCCGGCCTCGGCGGCCATCGCCGCATCGATGTCGATTTCCTCGCTCTGCATCGGAGCCCTTGAGGGCTCAGGCTCAGCTGCTGCTGCCGTCTCGGGCGGGTCGGCTGGCTCCGCGGCTTGCCGACCGGCCGGCTTCGGCGGCGGTCCAGCCTCGGCACGCGCGCTCGGGACCGCTGGCGACGTCACCTCGTCAGCATCCAGACTCGTCGGTGGGGTCTCGCCTGCCCCGCCGTAATAGACGCTGATCGCGGAGCGGATGTCTGCTGGCGGCGCGATCATGGACCGGACCGGGAGCCCGCTCCATTTCGCGACGTCGTCGATCGCCCGATCGTCGGTGGGGTCGTCCATGGCGACATAAAGCGTTTCGCCTAGCCCACGAACCCGGCGCACGAAGATCGGGACCAAGCAATAGCGTTCGGCGATGTCACGCGGAACCAGATTGAGCAACTGCCGCGAGAAATCGATGTGATAGAGCGACACCCAAGGCACGCTGAGCTGCTGGCTTAGGATCTGCGTTACCTGCGTCTCGGTTACATAGCCGTCAGCTACGAGCAGCGTCCCCAGACGGCGGCCGTCGTCACGTTGCCGCGCTAGCACCTCTTCGAGTTGTTCGCGCGTGATCATTTGGGCTTCTACTAGGAGCTCACCCAAGCGAACGCGTTCCGCCATGCCGCCGGAGACTACAACACATGCCAGCCGAACCGACGCCGATTCGCCCTGGGCGGCAAACACCGAGGCCGGGGCCGTGGGGCGCTGTGGCCTGCGCATCCGCACAGTGCGGGAGGAGACGCGGCTCCGCGCCCATCTGCTGGAGATCATGGTATCTTCGGCGAACCCATGCGCCCCTGCCCGCAGTGCGGAACGCCGTGTCCGGAAGAACACCAGTATTGTCCCGGCTGCGGCTTTCCGATCGGCACGCTCGGCTCGAGTGAAGACAAGTTCGTCGGTCAAACGCTGCCGGGCGGCTACTTCATCTTGGACTTGCTCTCGGTCGGCGGCATGGGCCGCGTGTACCGGGCGGAGCAAAAAGTGCTGGGACGCACGGTCGCGGTAAAGATCATCCACCCACATCTATTATCGGATGAGAACTCAGCGGTCCGGTTCATGACCGAAGCCCGCGCGGCTAGCCAGCTCAATCACCCCAACTCGGTTAGCGTTATCGACTTCGGACGCACCGACGACGGGCAGCCGTACCTGGTGATGGAGTTTCTGCGCGGACGCGATCTGGCGCACATCGCTTACGACGAAGGTCCGCTACCGTTCGGCCGAATCGTCGATGTTCTTCGCCAGGCACTGTTCGCGGTGTCAGACGCTCATGAACTCGGCATCGTGCATCGCGACCTGAAACCCGAGAACATTATTCTCGAACCACTCAAGCGCGGGGGCGACCACGTCAAGGTCGTCGACTTCGGCCTCGCGAAGCTGAAGGCGGACGCCGGAGGCACCAACGTCACCAGCCCGGGCATCGTGTGCGGCACGCCGGACTACATGGCGCCGGAACAGGGCCGTGGCGATGAGA
Source organism: Polyangia bacterium (assembly GCA_030430975.1). Lineage (GTDB taxonomy): Bacteria > Myxococcota_A > Polyangia > Polyangiales > Polyangiaceae > JAUIKB01. The sequence continues at coordinate 21,281 of JAUIKB010000003.1, read as the reverse complement.
TCGACGGGCGCAGCGACCTGTACGCGGTCGGAGTCATCCTGTTCCAACTGTTGACTGGGCGACTGCCGTTCGAAGCTGAAAGCCCGACACAGGTCGTGATGATGCACTTGTCGCTGCCGGTGCCGGATCCGCGCCAGGTCGCACCCGAGCGCGACATCCCACAGCAGCTCATCGACGTTGTGCTCAAGGCGCTGGAAAAAGAACCAGCCGATCGCTACCAGGACGCCTACGAGTTCGCCGACGCTCTCAAAGCGGCTATCGACGCGGTGGCCGCGGCGGATGCTCCAGCCCCGACGGCCTCGAGTCCCGGCCCCCGCAGCGTCGGTACGATGCAGTGCCCGGCATGCGAAGCGGTCGTCTCTTCGGGCAAGTTCTGCAGCGAATGCGGCAACCGCCTACCGCTCACCAGCGTGGTCCCTTCCGCGCCGAACGATCCCACGCTGCCGCTCGAAATGGTGGGTCGGGACGAGGACCTCGCCTGGCTAGAAGACCGCCTCGGAGTGCTGAACGGCACCGCACAGGGCGCTCGTATCGTCGGCGAGCCCGGCGCCGGCAAGACCCGACTCCTTACCGAGTTTTCGAACCGACTGAAGAACTCCGGGGTTCTAGTCGTGCACGTCGAACCCGATCCGTTCGGCTGTGAGGTTGGCTACTACAGCGTGCGCCAGTTGGTGACACGGCTCGTGAAGCTCGAAGGTAACGCCAAACCGAACATCCCGCAGGACGCCACCTTGGAGCTGGGCGTGGACGCCGTGTTCGGACGCGATCGCCAGGCCTCGAGTGCTCAGGAACGGCGCCAATCAGTCGCCGCTTTAGTGCGTTGGGCGTTAGCCCAGGCCGCCGCGGTCGCCGACGATCTGGTCATCGTCGCGGTCGATGATCTGCATCGCATTGACGGCCCCAGTCGTTTCGCTTTCGCCGACGTGCTTGGAGAACCGCCACCGGTCAACGCGCTGTTCATCGCGACGCACGCGGCTGGCTTCGAATCCGGTTGGAGTGCCGAACATCCGTCTCGCGTGTTGAGCGGTCTACCGCCACCGGTGGTATCGCGACTGCTCAGCTCGACCCGGCCAGGGGAACGGCTGCGGTCGATGGGCGATGGCGGTGGTCGAGGCGTGCTGCCGATGTACGTCGAACAGTACGTACGCTTCACGATCGAGGGAGGAACCGATCCACCGTCGCGTCTGGCGGACTTGATCGCCGACCGTATCGCGAGTCTAGAACCCGATGCGCGCAAGACGCTGCAGGCGCTGGCTATCGTGGGCGATGCTCTGGACCCAGGCATTCTGCTAGAGATCCTGCCGAGCCTCCGTGATGCGAGCGGTGCGCTCGAGTCACTGCATACTCGCGGCATGCTCGTCCGAGACGAAGGCCTTATTTCGTCTAGCCACCCTCTGATGCGGGACATCGTGCTGGCCGGTATTCCTGCGGGTGTTCGAAAGACACTTCACAAGAAGGCGTTTGAGGTCAGCGAAAAGACTAACAGCCCGCTCGAGGCTAGAGCCCAGCACGCATTCTATTCACAGATGCCGTTTCAGGCGCTGCTGCTGCTCGAACAGGTCGCGGCTCGCGCTACGGATCGCGGCGACAATCACGCGGCGATACTCGCCTTGCGCCGCGGGCTAGAAGTCGCGCGCCAAGAACTAGCGCGCGGCGAGCTGGACGACCCGGTCAGAGCCGTGCTGATCTTCAGTCGAAAGCTAGGCGCTGCACTCACCTTGGCCGGGAATTTCTCGGACGCTGACGGCGTCCTGCGAGAGGCACTCGACCTGGCCGGACCCAGTGGCACCGACCGCGCTCAGGTGCTGTCCACGCTCGCCCAGGTCGCGCACGGTCGGCAACGCGGGTCCGAGGCGATGGAGTTCATCGACGAGGCGATCTTGGTCGCCAAGAAATCGGGAGCTCGTGAGCTCATGGTCAAGCTCGAAGACCAGCGCCGCGCATGGGCGTCGTGACGCCCGATCATTCACCGCCCGAAGAGTTCATCGCTCGGTGGGATCTGGACAAGACATACCTCCGCACTGAGTTCGACACGATGCGAGACCTGGTCCGCACCGCGTTCGAACGGCCCGATCAGAAACGCGCCGTGCCAGGAGCCGCTGCGTTGTTGCGCGAACTGGGCGAGCGCGGCGCGCGCATACACATTCTGAGCGGCAGCCCACGACAGATGCGGCCACGCCTGGAGGAAAAGCTCCGCATCGACCGTGTGCGCTGGGACGAGCTGACGCTAAAACCAAATCTCTCGAACGCCCTGCGGCTCCGCTTTCGGGCCGTCCGCGATCAGCTCGGCTACAAACTGCCGGTACTCCTCGAGCAACGCACGGCCGATCAGACTCGCAGTGAGGCCACGTCCGAAGTGCTCGTTGGCGACGACGCGGAAGCGGACGCTTTCGTTTACTTTCTCTACGCAGAAGTCTGTGCCGGCCGCATCGAACGGTCGCTGCTCTCCGATATCCTCCGCGCTGGTCGCGTCTACGACGACGTTCGGGAAGCGTGCCTCGTCCGAGCGGACGAGCTACGCCACGAGCCGGTCGTCGAACGGATCCTCATTCACCTCGACCGGCAGAGTCCGCCCAGCCGTTTCGACCGGTACGGCTCGCGAGTCGTGCCGTTCTACAACTATCTTCAGGCGGCGTTCGTGTTGGCCGAGGATCGACGCATCGGGCCAGACGCCGTGTTGAGAATCGCCTCCGAGTTCGTGCTTAGGCAGCGCTTCGACGCCGACGCGCTCGCGCGTAGCTACGCAGACCTGGCTCGGCGTGGTCGCGTTCAAGGCACTCTCGCACCGATCCTAACGACCGAACTCGGTCGTCTCCAGGACGATGGCGGACTCCCCGCCGCTGATCATCTGCAGGAGATGTGTCGGCTGATGGCGACCGTTGAGCCGAAAGGCGACGCGCGCGACCCTTTGCCGGAGATCGATTTCGTCGGGCTAGCGCGCGTGCATGCTGGGGGAAAGAACCGCCGACACGGCCGGCGCGCTCACTAGCGCCCGAAATCGAGCAGAATTGCAGGCTTGCGAGCGAGGCGGAGCTGAATTGTGTTGCGCCCCCCAAACGGCCGCCGCTAGATTGAATTGTCCCCGAGTGGGGCGAAACCATAAGAATTTCCCCGCTTTCCTGCGACGCCCCCAAACGGCGCTCGCAACCCGAGGCCTGAGTGGATAGCGATTTAGCGGAAGCGATCACTGCGTTGAAAGAGGCGTTCTCGAAACGCCAGATGAGCCCGGCCTTCGGAACGGCAGCCGAAGACGTGGTGAACGCATTGGCGAGCGATCTCAACCTGCCACGTCGTTACAAGTGGTTCCTGCTCCACGCAGACCCTATCGACGTCGAGACGGCGACCCCCAGCGAACGCGTGCGATTGGTCAAAGCCGCCGATCTGCGAGAGGAGCAGAAGGGATTTGCCCTCGACGACGCGGGCCAGCTTCTGGCGTCTGCGAGCTCCAACGGCTGGCGTCCGGAGTGGATCATCATCGGACATAGCGGGCTCTTGGGCGACCCATACTTTCTCGATACGAGCCAGGCGGACGCAGAAGGCGACTGCCCGGTGTTCACCGCTATGAGCGGTACGGACAACTGGAAGCCGCGCCTGTGCGCCTCGAGCTTCGCACTTTTCCTCCAAGTGCTCGCGGTTACGACAGAGGTCGCTGCCGGGTTTTCTGAGGACGACTTCGATCCCGACAACGAACACGTGTTTCGTGAAGCGATCGGTCCGCGTATCCGCGAACACGATCCGGCAGCGTTGAAGGCTGGCCACTGGACGTGACGACTCCGGACGGCGACTCGATTCGCCGAATAGCCAGCGGCAGCGCGGACTTCCGCGAAGTGTTCAACGCGGTCGAAGCGCGCGGCGAAGCGGACCTCGATCGGGTCGACGGCGACGTGCGAGCAATTCTGAGCGATGTCCGCGAGCGTGGGGACGCCGCCGTCTTCGACGCCGTAGCTAAGTTTGAAGGGCGTCAGCCAGAACCGTTGTTCATGCGCTCCTACGACGGAGCGTCACAACTCGAGGCACTGCCCAAAGACCAGCGCGAAGCGCTGCAATTCGCGGCTGACCGAATCGCGACGTTCCATCAGCAGCAGCTGCGCACTTACAAAACCCTACTGATGGACTCAGACGGGGTCCGCCTCGCGAGCCGCGCAACACCGCTTCAGCGCGTCGGTGTGTACGCTCCGGGCGGCAAGGCCGCTTATCCGTCGAGCGTCTTGATGAGTGTGATTATCGCCCGCGTCGCTGGCGTTGAAGACATCATCGTCGCGAGCCCCGATCCATCGCCGATCGTTCGAGCCGCGTGCCATCTGGCCGGCGCGACAGGACTGCTCGACGCCGGCGGCGCGCAGGCGGTCGCCGCCCTCGCCTACGGCACTCGTTCGGTTCCAGCCGTCGACAAGATCGTCGGCCCGGGCAACATCTACGTGGCTGCGGCAAAGCGGATGGTTTTCGGGACCGTCGACATCGATAGCATCGCCGGCCCCAGCGAGATCCTGGTCATCGCCGACGCTTCGGCCGATCCTAAGGTCGTCGCTGCCGACTTACTAAGCCAAGCTGAACACGACGAGAGCGCATACCCGCTATTGCTGTGTGATTCAGAGTCGCTGGCTGACGCCATCGAGGCGGAAGTCTTCGAGCAGCTCGTAGCGCTGCCACGTCGTGAAATCGCTGCCACGTCTGTACGCAATAACGGGCTTATCGTCCTCGCCGATAGCCGCGAGCAGATGCTTGAGCTCGGCGATCGACTAGCGGCGGAACACGTCAGCGTGCAGACGCGCGACGCCCGCGAGTTCGCCGAGAAGCTACGCCATGCGGGCGCGATTTTCATCGGGCACCACACCCCAGAAGCGGCCGGCGACTATGTCGCTGGACCGTCGCACGTGCTTCCAACAGGGGGCGCCGCCCGCTTCGCGAGTCCGCTAGGCATCTACGACTTCTTGACCCATACCTCGCTCATCGAATATTCGCGCGAGGGCCTACAACGACAATCCGCCTCGATCGAGACACTCGCAGAAGCCGAAGGGCTCACCGCCCATGCAGAAGCGGTCCGCGTGCGCCTAAGACGCGGTTGAGGGCTACGCTCACTCGGCCGCGGCCAAGTAGCCCTTGTTAATGAGCTTCAGAACGACCTGGCAAGTCTGTAGATCGCTCACCGGGCTCTGATCCATTACCGCACCGAAATCCGGTGAATTGATCGCGAGTTGAAGCGCGTCGAGTTCCTCGGCCTCCAGAGCACTGAGCGCCGGTTCCAGTGGCACGCACAGGACGAGCGGAACGTCGTCCTCCGGAAGCCTGCCACGGATGGCGTTGAACTCATCCTGCTGGCGCAACGCCTCCATCAGGATCTCTTGCACTTGGGCGTCGAGCGGATTGTCAAACTTGCGCGCGTCCGGCGGATCAAGCTGGAACATGCCACGCGGCCAGCCGAGCATCCGATAGATAGCCTTTAACGGGGGAAGGTCCGGTGACCCGTCGATGGTCACGTAGTGCACGACGCCCTGATCTAGGTATACGCGACCGATTGTTACGTCGGTCCGAATCACCAATACGCCCGACTTGCGCGATGTGCCGAAGAGCTGCATCAAGTCTGGCAACGGCACTTCCTCGATGCTTCCGCTCATGCGGGGGCTCTCGTCGGCCCCGGCCATCGTGCGATTGCGTTGCGTGGCGTTCACCCCCAGTTGTCCTGATTCCGGCCGCATTCCCGGCGCGCTGCCGGTCGTCGCTACTACCTTGAGAATGCTCGTGCCGATCAGCACGCGATCGCCTTCCTTCAACGTCGCCCGGCGAATCTTCTCTCCGTTGACGAACGTTCCGTTCGTAGAGCCGAGATCCTCGATCGAGATCTCTCCACCCTCCATGGCGATCCGTGCGTGCTTACGCGACACCATTTCCTCAACAAGCACCATGTCGAGATCGCTGGAACGACCGATCACGATCTCGTGAGCTTCTTCCAGCGGGAACTCGCCGCCTTGGTACTTGCCGGAGATGAAGCGCAACGCTAGCGGGCCGGCCGCGGCGGAGCTGCTTTGGGAGCCGTCAGGCTGCGCGAGAGGATCGGTCATGTACCGTGGTGCCGGGCGCCCCGACCCGGGGTGCTCTAAGGCGGACCGAAAGCATAGGCACCCACCGTTAACCCGGTCAAGAGCCTCAACACTTCGACTATCCGCCCTTTTTCGCGGAACGCTAACCGCGGAACGGCGCTGCGGCGGGCCTGGGAACACCCGCTCAGTCCCGCTACACCACAGCCGGCGTGGGCTCCTTCACAGTTCCATCCTGGACGGAACCGTCTGAGGACGGTTCTACTGGCAGTGGCTGCGGCGATGACACCGGATCGGCCACGGGCAGCACCAAAGTGAACGTCGCGCCCGACCCTTCGCCCGTATCGACCTCGATGCGGCCGCCCATTTCTCGGACCATTCGCTGACTGATGGCCAGCCCCAGCCCGGTGCCCTTTGCCTTCGTTGTAAAGAACGGCACAAACAGATTCTTCACCACCTGAGGAGCGATGCCGGGTCCGTCGTCGTGAACCGCAACGTCGACCCACTTCGGCCGGCCCGCCGCGTCGCCTCGAACGCGAGTTCTTACGCCCACCTGCCGCGACCCCGCCTGTACGGCGTTTCGAGCCAGATTGATCAACACCTGACGGAGCTGTTCGGCGTCGCCCCGGACCAGCGGGAGTTCTTCGGCGAGTTCTTCAGAGAAAGTGCAATCGTTTCGCTCGGGAGCCAGCACCTGCATGGTGCGCCGCACCACCGCGTTCAAATCGACGACGCCAGCGTCTCCGGCCGGCGGGCGTGCATAGTCGAGCACCGAACCAACAACCCGGTCGAGCCGGTCCACTTCCTCGATGATGATCTCGAGGAACTCGGCTTGCACGGGGTCGCCGCCGTCCCCCACGGGCTCGTGGAGCAGCTGGGCGGCACCCTTGATAGCACCGAGCGGATTCTTCACCTCGTGCGCCAGCCCCGCTGCCATCTGTCCGAGTGCCGCCAGACGGGCCCGTTCCTGAAGCAGCTGGTACTGCTGGGAGTTCTCAACGACCACGGCGATCTGCGCCGCCAGCCCTTCGAGGAGATCGATCTCCTCACTCGAGTAGGCGTCGCCCACCCGATCATCGGCAACGATCAAGACCCCCAGCAGCTCGCCGTCCTCGGCGAGCACGGCGAGGCAGACGCCGCGGGACAGCGGTCCCAGGAGCTCGGTCGCGGCAACGATCGACTGCTCGAGCGCGACGTCGTGGGCGTTACCCGCTTTGCGCGCCTCGCTCACCTGATGCGCGAGCGTCTCGAGCGCAACCGAGGGCACGGCCGCCAGACGGTCCAGCAAAGGCCGCAACGTCGCCCCATCGATGCGCGTCGGCGGCGGAGGACCAAACGAAAACCCGCGCTCATAACCTGACCCGTGTGGATCGCGCAGATACAGTGCTGCCGCGGTGACGCGGCGCGACGCTTCGAGGGCTGCCGACACAACGCCGACCATTTCGTCTACCTGCAACACGTGTAGAAGCTCGCGGCGAGCTCCGCTGATCGCCCGCTCCAGGTCGACGCGCTCCAAGAACAACAGCTTACGAATGTACTGCTCGACCTTGGTGCGTAGCGGTTCGAACAGCACCAGGATGACGATCGCCGCGAGCACCGCGTTCAGGTACATCGTCTGGAAGCCGCCAATGTGTACGACGAAGACGTAGAAGATCCCGGCGAGGCAAAACGCCAAGGCGGTGGCGACGACCATCTGACCGAGGATCTCGTAGAGGTCGACCAGCCGCTCCCGAGTCATCGACTCCGCTAGCAGAAACAAGAAGACGATCGACAGCACGGCACCGACCGGCGGCAGCGGCGCCCCGATGAACCAAAGGAAATCAGCCAGGCTGAACATGGTGGCCAGCGCACCGATCCAAACGAGGAAGCGCACCCGCTGCCTCGTCGCGCGCGACCCACTGCGGATTCCGCGTCGCGTTAGCGTTACGAATCCGACAGCCAGCAACCCGAACACATACAAGAAGACCACGACGCGGGCCCAGCCTCGCGCGTGGTACGGCGACAGAGCCAGCACAGACAGCGGTACAAGCAGCACGTGCGCGACGCGAAGCAGCGTCGATTTTCGCGTTGGGTCTGGGACGATCGCCTCAAACAAGTGCAGCGCGAACTGCGGCAGCAACACCGCGAGCACCGCGGTGAAGTGAGCCCAGACGTCAGCTCTGACGAAATGGTAGAGCCACTGCGCGAGGTACCAAAGACCGATATCCGCCGCGAACGCCGAGAAGAACAGCTGCGCTCTGCGCGGCTTGCCCCGCAACAGGATCGAGACCGCAATTGCGAGCGCCAGCGCTCCGCAAAACAGCGAAGTGCGGGTCCGCAGATCCATAGACGTCCCGTACTGTGCGGCGGCCTAGTTCGAGTCGGCCGCTACCCCAACGACCTCGCCGCCAGCAACATCGGGATCCGGTGATGGGTCCCGTCGCACTTCCTCGTCCGGATTCCACGGATCGGGATTCGGTTCTGCGACGTGCCAGGGGTCCGGGTTCGGATCATCGCCGTTGCCGCACCCCACCTCGTCCGGGTCGACGCTGCCTCCCGTCGCGGTGCCGTGCTCGCCCACCGCGGGAGCCGTGTCGCGGTATTCCATGTGGAGAGCGGCGCCCTCGTCGCCCACGTTTTCGGAGGACGTATCGACTTCTCCTACGCAACCGCCGACGAACGTCGAGAGAATAGCCAGTAGCACCAGTGAATTGCTCTTCATCATTCTGACTCCTGCGCGCTCCGCGACGATCCGACAGCCCCACCGTTGCCGGTCGAGTCGAGTAAGCCGTACTGCTTGACCAGCTGGCTCAGCCGCGGCCGCTTCATGCCCAAAACCGCCGCCGCACGGGTAATGTTCCCGTCGGTTTCGGTCAACGCTTGTGCGATGCACTCGCGCTCAATCTGTCGCTTGAGGTCGCTCAAGCTAACTCCGTCATCGCGGATGTTGCGATAGGCCGCACCACCGACAGGCTCTTCGCGCCACTCCGGCATGGCTGTGGGGGGCACGCTGGGGGCGCGCACGCTACCAGGTGCCTCGTCGTGAACCTTCGCCAGCGATGCCACGTTCTCGTATACGTCCGCCGGCTGGATTTCCTCACCCTCAGCGAACAGCGAAGCCGCGCTCAAGGCGTTTTGGAGTTCTCGGACATTGCCAGGCCAGGTGTGGCGCTTCAGCAGGTCCACCGCCGCGGCGCCTAAGCGCTTCGGCGCCTCATCGCGGTCGTCAGCAATACGCGCTAGGAGTGTTTCGGCGACCAACGGCAGATCCGCGATGCGCTGCCGAAGCGCCGGCACCTGCAAGGTCATCCCGCTCAGGCGGTAGTAAAGATCTTCGCGGAACTCGCCGCGGGCGACCATCTCTTTGAGGTCGCGGTGGGTCGCGCACACGATACGGACGTCCACCGAAATCGGTGCTGTTCCTCCGACCCGTTCGATAACGCCCTCTTCGAGCACGCGGAGCAACGCGACTTGGGTGCGCGGCGATATATCGCCGATCTCGTCCAAAAACAGCGTCCCGCCATTGGCGCGCTCGAAGCGACCGCGCTTACGTTGATTAGCACCCGTGAAAGCGCCTTTCTCGTGACCGAACAGCTCGCTGAGTAACAGCGTCTCGACCAAGGCAGCGCAGTTGACCTTCACGAGCGGCCCGTCAGCTCGGGGGCTGGCTCGATGAATGGCTTCAGCGACCAATTCCTTGCCACTACCGCTCTCACCGTGGACGAGGACCGTGGCGTCGGTGGGACCGACCTTTTCCATCGAGGCAAGCAGTCGCTTGACCGTTGGGTGAACGCCCACGAACCGCACCTCGCGTCGCTTCGCGCGCCCCGCCCGGCGTGGTCTCGGGGAAGCCGGCTGCGATACGGGCTCTTCGTCGGATAGCTCGACCGACTCTTGGAGTCGCGCCAGCCGCTGCATTTCAGCGCGGGCCAAGTAGCTCTCAGCGAGCGACCGATCGAGCGATCGGGCTACTTCGTCGCGTAGCGAGCAAGCCGCCCGTACGTGATCTCGGGCACGATCCAACTCGCCCTGAGCCAGCGACACCTGCGCCGCAACGACATGGGCTTCACGGGCAAGCTCCTCGTCCCCCGACTCCCGCGCCGCCATCACGGCGTCACGGACGTCGTCCAGCGTTACTTCGCCCATCGCGCGGCCGACAGCTGCGCGTAGCACGGCGACCTCGCCCGCCGCGAAGACCGACGACGGAGACTCGCACGCCTTTTCTAGCTCGGCGGCCGCTCGCTCGACCAGGCCATCTTCGAGAGCGATACGCACAGCGATACGGTGGCCCTCGTTCTCCCAATCGCCACCCGGTACCTTGGCGCCGATCTGGACTCCGTTGCGTGCCTCGCGGTCAGCTTCCAGGGTGCGGCCGCACGCGAGATGCACGCGAGCCGCGCTCAGCGCGAGCTCCGCGAGATGCGTCGGCGGCGCTCCAGGTCCAAGCGCCGAGCGGCCGAAGCGAAGCGCTTGCTCTGCCTGCGGCAACAGGCCGAGGCGCACGCGGAGCGTGACCAAGTTGGTGACGTCACGAGCGAAGCCTAGACGGTCGCCGAGTCGACGCCGGACTTCGATGGCACGCTCCGCGAATCGCAGGCCCTCACCGTAGTCACGACGCGCGATCGCCAGCACCACCAAGTTGCTCAGCGCGAAGCCGACCGCACGAGGTTCACCGCGCTCTTCGGCGTTGCGCAGCACTTCGATCAGGATCGGCCGCGCCTCGTCCGGGCTGCCTCGGCTGAGCAAGGCGATGGCGCGATTCACGCGCGCCCGCAATTCGCACATGAACTCGCCGCAGAACGCAGCCTCACACGCGTCGGCAGCGAAGTGGGCATCCGCGGCATCCCAAGTACCTTGAGACAGCAACAGCTTTCCGAGCAGGTTCCGCGCACCCAGCCGAACCCGCGCATGGTCCGCGCACTCTGCGCTCACGAGCGCATCGGCGACGCGCTGCGCTAGCTGCCGCGCGCCGTCTAGATCGCCGGAAGCGTACCGAACCTCGGCGAGTTCCACCTGCGCGCGGTATTTAAGCGCATCGTCGGTCGCTAGTTCGTGCGCCCGCTCGAGCGCCGCGGATGCTGACACCAGATCGCCACGCCCGAGCGCCGCTCGGCCCAAAACGAGCGCCGCCTCCGGCCGAGGCGACACACCGCTCGCGCGCTCCGCCCACGCCATCGCCACGTCGACGTCGCCCAATTCAAGCGCTAGCTCTGCCCCGCGCACGCGAGCGTCGAGCGTCGCCGCCATGTCGAACGTCTCGATGACCGCATTCCAGCGGCGCCACAGCTCCACACGACTCGACGTCTCCTGGGCAAGGCTGAGGGCACGGCGCATCGATTGTTCCGCCCGCTCGGGCGAGCCGGACAGCAGCTCAGCCGCACGCCCCCAAGCCCAGGCGTCGGAATCGAACACGGTGGTAAGTGCGTCTGCGGCTTGGTCGCGATCGGCCGCTGCGATCACGACGCCGCTCGGCGACGCGGCAGCCGCGGGACATACAACCACTAAGCCGTGGGCGCGATCGGCCAGTCCCGCGTCGGCTAGCTCCTGAAGCGGCGCATCGCTATCGGTCAGCGGCGCGGAGATATCGGACAGCAGCGCGGAAATGCTGGCTTCCGGCCACGAGCGATCGACGAGGGTCAGCCGCGCAAGCAACCGCTGTGAGGCACCGGACAGGTCGCTGGCGACCGGCGGCGGCTGAGGCTTTGCGGTCATGGCGGCGGATCGCCATGCCTCAAGATCGCCCACCTGATCGCTGGGATGATCGCGGTGAAGCTGCTGCGCCAGCGCCTCCCACCAACGACTTGACCCAGACTCCGACAATCTCGCGTCCACCTTGAATCGATCGGCTTCCGCGACGCCGTCGAGTTCGAGCCCGGCCGGTGCAATGACGACCAACAGGCCGTCTATGGGCGATTCGATCAGCGCACGGACGACTAGTTCATCCCACGCGGTAACCCGCAACACCGGTACGACGGCCGCCGTGGCACCGTCGCTTAGCGCGGCGACGATGTGCTGAGCGGCCTCACGTGCGTTGTGCGGAACCGGGTGGATGCCGAGGCGTTGCGCAACGTCTCGAAACGCACTTTCGACGCCGTGACCGGCACCCCGCACAACGCGGCGCCCAGTGGCGGCGATGCGCCTCACGGCATGACCGGCGATGCCCTGCACGTCCGACGGGCCGGCAACTTGAACCATCACCACGCCACGCGCGGTGACCGATTGCACTGCGTCGTCCAAGGCGTCGAAGGCGGTCGCGTCGTTCGCGAGAACCTCCGGCCCTGTGATCTGTGTCACGGTCGCAGTCACGGTCACAAACACCTACACCTCCGCGCCGGACGGCGCAAGCGCTAGCCCTTGTTTTTAGCTGCTTTCGTGTTTCCGCGGCGTGGCTCGTCGCGCTGCCGAGCCGCGGCAAAAGTGTCGATCTTGCGCAGTCCGTCGGGATCCGCGTCGCCGAGCTCCCGCGCCATGACGCACTGCACTCTCAGCGCCGCTAGATATAGCTCTTTGATTTCAGGCACTTGTGGTTCTAGCGCCGCAAAATGGGCGACGACGGCAGCGGCGTCCCCGCGTCGGACGGGCCCGCTCAGCGCGTGGGGCGTGCCCAGCCGCTCGATGTTGTCGGCGACGCTGCGAAGCAACGGCCCGAGGATCTTGCCCGTCTCATGAGGATCGGCGCCGGCCTGGTGCAAGAGGCCGCTCGCGGCGCTGGCGAGCGCCACGCCGCCATTGGCGAGCATCGCGCCGGCCGCGTGATAAGCCGCGAGATCCGGGTGCGGCCAAACCCGGGCGGTCATGTCTAGAGCGCGCGCGAGCCGACGCCCAGCCTTGAGCGCTGCTGCGTCACCATCGAGCAGAACGTGCGCGCGCGCCATGCGGGGCGGTCGTTTCGAATCCGCAAAGCTCAGCATTGGGTGGAACTGTCCGACGCCACGAACGCGGCCGTGGAGCGCCCGCAGTTCGTCCGGGCCTCGAGAACCCGCCGTATGAAACACGACGGCGGTTGACGAAACGGCCGAGGCTGTTGCGATGCGTCGCGCCCATGTCGCGATCGCCGGATCACGCACCGTCAACAGCAAAATGTCCGCCGCGATTTGACGACGAGGCAGCCCACGTCGACTTGACCGCACTGTCGCCTCAACATTTGCAGTCCGAAGCGCCTTAGCGATTCCTTTCCCGACTTTACCCGCACCGAAAATTGTAACCTTCATCGATACAGACCACGCTCGCGAATATAGCGACGGACATCGCCAGGGACAGCCGCTCGCAGCTCCGGGCGCTCATCCCCCTGGGGGTCCTGCAGCCAAGCCCGAACGTCGGTGGACGAGATTCCCGGCAGCACGGGGGCCGGCGCATCAGGGCGCACATGACCAACGCGACCAAGCACGAGCGGCGGCGCGATTCGGGAGACTTCGTCGAAGCGGTGCCACTTCGCGGTCTCCTCCAACACGTCGGCGCCCACGATCAACCGCATCTCCCAGCTCGGGTTACGGCTAGCGAGAAACTCGAGTGTCCGCAGCGTATAGTTCGGCTGCTCTAAGTCGCGTTCTACGTCGCTCACCTCTGCGCCAACCAACATCGCGAAAGCTGCGCGACACATCGCGAGCCGGTGTTCGAACGACTGACTGCGTTTGTCGAAGGCGTGTGCGGCCACCGGCACGACCAGCACCCTGTCGACATCACCCACCGACAGGACATAGCTAGCCGCAAGCACATGTCCGCAATGGGGCGGATCAAAACTGCCGCCGAATACCCCAACCTTCATTGCCGCCTGGTTATTTCTGGCCTTGAATTCTCAGCCGCGCGGCGCGCGCCGTGGATAGCTTCTGGACGCTTAGCTCTTCACCGGCAGCGCTATGCTGTGCGAGATAGATCCCGTCCGGTTTATCCTCTAGGACCAAGACCCCACACGTCCCCGGGGCTAAGAACCAACGCGCGCCGACTTTCTTGATCACCGGGTCCGGGCTCTTTCCGAACGCCAGCACGCTCGCGGCGACGATGTCCTCCTCGTCGAGATCGGCCTTGTCATAGATCATGACGGTCACTTTGCCGTTGAGCAGTTCGATGACGCGCGTAGCGTCCGTCGGCAGCGACTCGAACATGCTCAACGAGCGGCGATCACGCTCCTGCGCGATGAAGCGATCGATCGAGGCGGGTTCCGCCTCGATGCAGGCGTCCGCTGCGCGGGTCCACATCGCGTCCTCCTTCGGGTCACCGCCGACAAGACCTTCGGCGAATCCTTGGATGACCGCGTCCAGCGCGCCATCAACTCCCAAATAGACGGCGCGATCCACGAGCTGCTCATCACGCAAGAACGTCACCGCGCTCAGCAGTTTCTCGGTTTCTTCCCCGGCTGGCCCCAGCAAGCCTAATCGCATGACCGCAGTGCGAGCAGTAGTACCACATCTAAAAACCCGGCGATCAGGTTACGACGATACAGCCGGCTGGTCGCCTGCTCCGCGATCGTAGATGCTCAGGTATGGCCCACCGGCTGGATCCGAAGCGCGCAACGGGTTGGGTAACGCACGACGGCAAGCGACTGCCCGCGGTGCCAGGTGAACCGTTGGCGGTAAGCCTCATCGCTGCCGATCGACTCCAGCTCGGACGCAGCCCAAAGCTGCATCGTCCACGCGGCCCGAGCTGCTTACGCGGTGGGTGCGATGGTTGCCTGGCTCGTGTCAACGGACAACCCGGCGTGCTGACGTGTCTCGCCCCGACCCGGTCCGGAGACGCGGTGGAGACACAGAACGTCGTAGGCTCGCGCGAAATTGATGCTCTCGCCGCAGCGGACTTCCTCTTTCCGCGAGGTATCGATCATCATCGCCTGTTCGCGGGCAGCCGCGTGCTGAGTCCGCTGTTGACCGGACTCGCTCGGCACGTGGCCGGTCTGGGGCGGCTACCAGACGCAATTGTCGGTGCCCCATCGGCGGAAAACGCGTCCCCCGACGCGCTCGTGGTCGGGGGTGGAGCCGCCGGAATCGCCGCCGCAAATACACTGGCAGATCGAGGCCTCGTCACGTGGCTAGTCGACGACGGCGTGCAGTTCGGCGGTTCCCTCCTAGCTAGGGGCAAGGCAGCGCCCGCGCTGAAAAGCGACGTAGTCGCCTGCGCCCAGACGACGGCGGTGGGCGCGTTTGTCGACCACGAAACGGCGTCGCGCAAGGTTGTTTGCGTCGGTAGCGCCGGCACGAAGCTGCTGACCCCACGCGCGGTCGTTTTGGCCACTGGCTGTCACGACTCGGTTCCGCTGTTCCCCGGAAACGATTTGCCCGGGGTGATGAGCGCACGAGCCGCTCTGACGGCGTTCCACTGGGGTGTCGCCGTGGCGGACCGTTTGCTGCTAGTCGGTGAGGGCGCGTTCGCCGAACGCGTGAACGCAACGACCGCGCTGGAAGTCGTCGGTCGCGTCACCGCTGCGCAGGTCGAGCGAATCGTCGGCCGCCGACGCGTCAAAGGCGCCGTGGTCGACTCGAACGAAAAACAGCAACGCCTAAGGATCGACGCGGTCATGTTCGACGGCCCCGGAGCTCCCTGTTTCGAACTGGCGGTTCAGTGCGGAGCTCAAGTCGTGTTCGACGGCGATGGGTACGTTCCGGCTAGGGCAACCGACTACCGAATCGCACCGGACGTCTACGCCGCCGGCAGCCTCGTTCGCGCTCAGGCAAGCGCGGGCGACGGACAAGCCGTCGCCGAACGGGTTGCGGTCCGCCTCAAGCGCTAGTTGCAGGCCGCACGGGTTGTGGCGCTAGTTGCAGTCGGAACCAGGTGATTGCCGCCCGCCAGCCTTCAGCGCTTCGCACTCCGTCTTACAACTGTCGAAGATGTTGAGACACTCCTTGTACGTCTTGTCCTGAGTTGGACAGGTGTCCGGAAGCCCCCAGCACTTCCCGCCGAGCGAGGGTGTGAGGCACGACGACGTAACGTGCCCGCACTCGTGGCGATTACTCGGACATGGGTTGAGTAGCGAACAGCCTCGCGTACCGGCGCCCTGACAGATGCCGCTCTTCGCCCCAGCGGCGCGGAAGTCCTTGCGCAGGCAATCGTTCCAGTACGTCACCCCATCGCAGCCACACACCGGCGCGCGCGTATTCGGACAAGTCGTCGGGCGAGGTTCGCACGTTCCCATTTCCGCACCACAGGCGGCCTTCGCGCAGAACTCCGTGGACGCGCAGGCGGCATTAGATTTACAGGGCGTCGGGCCGGTAGAACCGCCGCTACCGCCAGAAGTCGACCCCGCGCTACCGCCAGAAGCAGAGCCGCCCGTGGAACCCCCGCTGCCGCCCGCCGCGGAGCCGCCGCTGCCACCGGAAGTCGAACCACCAGAGGTCGAACCACCAGAGGTCGAACCACCAGAGGTCGAACCGCCCATCGACGACCCGCTGCTGCCACCGGAAGTCGAACCACCGGAAGTCGAACCACCGGAAGTCGAACCACCGGAAGTCGAACCACCCACACCGCCCGAGGCCGAACCGCCCGTGGCGCCGCTGGACGACCCGGCTTCGGATCCGCCCGCGCCGGAACCGGCCGTTGCGCCTGATCCGCCTTGCGCGCCGCCGGAGCCAGCGGCACCGCCCGCTCCGCTCCCAAACACAGCGTCGTCGCCTCCGCACGCACCGATGAATCCGAGAGTTACAACCACAACCGCGCCGCCGCGCACCGCCAGCCTAACCATTCGTGAAGCCCTTCTAAGTGCGGAACTGATTCCGCGTGTCAACAAGACTACCGCAGAACGCCGCGACGCGCCCTACTCGCGAGTGGTCAACTCTCGATCAGCGTGCCGAACAACGCCAACCCGCCCGCCACGAAGATCACATCGAGCACGCCGAGCAGCATGAGGTGGAGGTGTACGTCTTCGAGCAGCGCGCCCGAAAACAGCAGCGACGTCCCGACGACCGCCGACAGCAGCGCCGGGGACAACAACGGAAAGAGCACGATCGCCAGGACCAAATCGCGCGCGCTCGTTCGCACCGTCATCGCACCGAACAACGTTCCCGAAGCCGCGATGCCTGGCGAAGCCACGACCGCCAAAAGAGCGACGGACAATCCGCATTCGGTGAGATCGATAGCGAAGAACAGCGCCGTGAGCGGCACGAGCAGGCACTCGACCAGCAACAGGAACAGCAACACCCCCATGGCTTTGCCAGCGAACAATGCCGAACGATCGATCGGCGAAACCAGCAGGCCTCGCAAGGCGTTGCCCTCGCGCTCGCGCTGCCAAGTCCGCGCCAGGGCCAGCACCGCGGCGAAGGCAACGCTGAGCCATAAAGCGCCAGCGCCGACCTCCTGCCTGGTACGTGGCCCGGCATAGAACGATAGACTCGCCATCACCACGACCAGCACCGCAAAGAACCCGCTGGTAATGACAACTTCGCCCGTCCTCAGCTCGACGCGCAGATCCTTTGCCAGCACAAGCCCCACTTGCGCTGGCCAGCTTGCGATGCGCTGCGTCATCGCTGGTTCTGCCCCCAACGCGGGTGCCTCAGCTTCAAGGGTGCTGTCGGATGGCATGGGAGATTCCGCACCATAGCGCATCTGCACGTGCGGACCCGATTGTCGAACAGCGAGCGCTGCGCGTTCAAGCCTGAGCACCGATGTCACCAGTAGCCCGCATTCACGACCACGCCCGGCAGTCCAACGCTGAGTCTCTCCGCCGCTCACGAACCCCGAGCTCACCCGCGCCCAAGGCTCGGTTTGATCGGCCGCGCGGAGCGCAAAAAAAGGCGAGCAACCAGGCGATTCTTGACTAGGATGCGCGCATGGCTGAGGTACGCATCGAGCACATCTACAACTGCAGCGAAGACACGTTCTGGGACAAGATCTTCTTCGAGGCCGACTACAACGAGCGGCTGTTCAAGGACGCGCTCCAGTTCCCTGAGTACAACGTCGTGAGTTCAGAGGACACCGACACGCAGGTCAAGCGCGTCATCGACGTGGTGCCCAAGCTCGGGCCGATGCCGGGCCCGGTGAAAAAGCTGATCGGCGACGGCCTCGGCTACCGCGAAGAAGGCGTTTTCGACAAAAAAACGAAACGCTACACGGTCAAGATCACCCCCAACAAGATGGCGGACAAGATGACGACGACCGGCGAGATGTGGTGCGAACCGGCCGGCGACGGAAAGGTCAAGCGCATCTACAAGGGCGTGGTCGTCGCCAAGATCTTCGGCGTCGGCGGAATGGTCGAAAAGAACATCATCGGCGACATGGAAAAAAGCTACGAGATCGGCGCCAAGTTCACCAACGAATACATCGCAGAAAAAGGCCTGTAGGCCTCGGTGATTGCATAGTACGGGCTCGACCGTTCGGGCTTCTACTCTAGACTCTCGCATTATTGGAGGCGCGCCGTAACGAGCGCGCCTCTTCTCGTTGGGACCCGATCGGTATCAGCGTGCCGAGTCATGCCGCGACGCTACCGCGCCCGCTCGGCCCAGCCGCGCCGAACGGCGGCTGCTCCTTCGGCAGCTAGCCTCACCGCTTCACCTGGCACTCCCACTGAGGCGCGGGAACAGACGCGGACTTGGACGCTGCGGCAACCACCCCACCGGGGGCGACATGCGCGGGAACGCAGTTGGGGGCGTTCTTACATGCGCCCCACGACTCGGCGGCTGAGCAGTCGATTTCCTGCGTCTGTGGTTGCTCGAGCAAATACAGCCACGCAACGGTCCCGCCGGCGGCACTCGCTAAGACGAACGCCCCAGCGATGAGGAAGGGCACCGCGGAAGCACGTTTCGAGTACCGGTGCTGCACGTCGTCTTCCGAGCTCACGTTCACGAACCAGGCCAATCGTCTATGCCGCCCAGGTTCATCACGCGACGGTATCCAGCCTTGAGCAACATCTGCTTCGCTCTTGCCGAGCGGGCTCCCGAGGCGCAATACACGATGATCGGTTTGGACTTATCGCCCGCCGCGCGCTCGACCTCGGAGAGGCGACTGCCGAGCGAGCCCACTGGGATGTGCAGCGCGCCTGGCAAGTGCTTGGAGTCGAACTCTGCCCGCGTGCGGACGTCGAGCAAGACAGCTCCGTCGGCGACCAGTTTCTTCGCGAGCTGACCGTCGCGATCTGGCAACGCCTCGGGCGCGGCGGAACCGGTGACCGTCGGCTTGTCGGGTTCGCCCGGTCGCTCTTCGCAGCCAGCGACAAGCGTCGTGGTGGCGATCAGAACAACGCTAGCGGCACGTGAACTCTTCATGACGTGTGCTTAGGTCCGAACCCTCCGGACGGCATCACTCGTGCGCCATGCATTCCCAAACGGGTCCGTCATGACCGGCCTGAACGAACAGATGCGCGGGACTGCAGTGGGACGCTGCCTCGCAGTCGTCCCACGACTCGATCGTCGAACAGTCAGGTCGCGCGACATAGTAGTAACCGACACCAGCGCCGACGACCCCGACGAAGACCACGAATCCACCCGCCAGCACGAGAGTTGTCCGAGGCGACACGAGGCGCGGAGATTAGCACGAGCGGGACACGCTATCGGGCCGCCCCGAATAGAAACGGCCGCGAAAGCTGTTGCTCACGCGGCCGTTCGATCCACCGAATCGAACTCAGGCGGCCTTGGCTTTAGCCTTCGCCTTCTTGGAGCGCGCGACCTTCTTCTTAGCCGCCTTGGGCTTGGTCGGCTTGGCAGCTCGCTTGGCGGCCGCGCGCTGCTCGTCGAGCAGGCGGGGCAACGAGTGTCCCTCGAGGCGAGTCTGAAACGCTTCGTCCTTCGTGCGCTTCTCGAGCTCGGCGATCGACGCGATCAACTTCGCGCGACTACCGAAGTCCTTCTTCACCGTTTCCAGCACCGAGTGCAGGCGCAGAAGCTTCGCGTTCGAGACTTTCTCGAGGCCTTTGGTGTCGTTGACACGGTCGAGCCAGAGTTCGTCCGTCGCCAGTTTCTTCACCGCGTCGATGAGCTTCTCTTTGGACTCGAACTGCTCCTTCACCTGCTGCAAGGGAGTCTTTTTCATGGGTATTCTCCTATTCACGTGACGCCGGGCTTCCAGCCGAGACGTAAGGGGCGAGCGTCTTAGCAAGCCGCCGCCAGCCACGCAACTGCCCGGTTGAACAGCTGGACACCGGCCGATTTCCTAAGCGATAGCGGGCGGGTCGGAGCCATGGTACCGCCCGCGACATGCCTGTGCGTGTTCGATTTGCGCCGTCGCCGAGCGGCTATCTTCACATCGGAGGTGCGCGAACGGCGCTGTTCAACTGGCTGTGGGCGCGCAGCCAGGGCGGTCAGTTCGTGCTGCGCGTCGAAGACACCGATCAAGACCGCAGCAGCATCGAGAGCGTCCAAGCGATCTTGGACGCGATGAAATGGCTGGGCATGGACTGGGACGAGGGCCCGGAAAAAGGCGGCGACTTCGGACCCTACTTCCAAAGCGAGCGTCGCGACCTGTACCGAGCAGCAGCCGATCGCATGGTCGACGAGGGCACCGCGTACCGCTGCTACGCCACGAAGGACGAACTGGACGCCGCGCGCTCGGCGCTCAAGGCAAAGGATCCCAAAGCGCAGTTTCGCTATCCAGGCTGGTGGCGCGACAAGGGACCCAGCGACTGGATCGAAGGCCAGCCGTACGTCATTCGTTTCAAGTCGCCGACCAACGATCGCACCGTGTTCGACGACAAGGTGTTCGGCACCGTCTCGACACCGAACGACCAGCTCCAAGACTTCGTCATCATGCGCGGAAACGGCTTCCCGCTGTACAACCTAGCGTGCGTCGTGGACGACCACGCGATGGGCATCACGCTAGTCGCCCGTGGCCGCGATCATATCGGCAATACCCCGCAGCAGATCCTGCTGTACCAGGCGCTCGGCTACGACGTGCCTGACTTCGCACATCTGCCGATGATGTTGAATCGCAAGGGCGAGAAGCTAAGCAAACGCCACGCGGATGTCGCGGTGCAGGACTACGAGAAACGCGGCTTCACGGCGGGCGGTGTACTCAACTATCTGGCCCGATTCGGCTGGTCCCTGGGAGATCAAGAAATCTTCAGCGTGGATCAACTCAAGGAGTCGTTTTCGTGGGATCGCGTCGGGAAGAGCGATGGCAAGTTCGACGAAAAGAAGTTCGCTGACGTTGCGTTCGAGCATCTCAAACAACCCGCGCTCACCGACGACGCTACGTACATTCGCTTGGTCAAGCCGCGCCTTGTGGCGCGCGGACTGCGCGAACCCAGTGACGACGAACTGGCGAGCACCCTGCCCACCATTCGCGAACGTGCGCTCACCTCCATCGATAAGCTCGTTCAATGGACCCCGCAAACCGGGCGCAACAGACTTT
>JAUIKB010000660.1 GCA_030430975.1 Polyangia bacterium | reverse complement strand
TCGGGCACGATCGCCCAATGCCGTCCGTCATCCGGCGATAGCAGCGCATGGCATAGCGGAGCGGACGTGAATAGAAACGCGTCCTCAGCGACGGTTTCGCTCTCAAGGCTCTTGCTCACGATTGCCTCTGAACAGATGGTCGCTGGGTGACACAGACGCGTCGACCGCCCTACCGCCGCACGGTCACGCCCGGCTGCCCGTACAGTTCGAACGGCACCTCGGCGCGCTCGTCCCAACGACACTCCATGTGCCGGTATTCGATGCCGCCCGTGGCACGACGAAACTGCCACGCTTTGTCCTGGCGGTTCATCAGAACGACGGCGACTTCGTCCCCTGCGTCGGGATCGAGCTCGGTCTTGACGACCCGCGCGAAGTAGCCTGCCACGCACGGCGCCTGGATGGTTCCGTGCATCACCGCGTCGAGGGTCAGGAACGCTCGTGGCGGTTCGCCCTTGTCGGAGACGATCAGCGGATGCCGCACGCCGGCGTGCATCGGCACGACCAGGCGCGGCGTCTTTTTGATCTGCGATTTCGTGCAGCGGGACGGGCGCTCGGGCAGGTCTGACTGCATCGGCACGACGATCGGATCGTCGGTGGCAGCGCCGGTTGCGCGGAACGGGAAGACGAAGCCGGTGCCCTCGTTACGCAATCGATGGAACTGGTAGACATGCAGCGCGCTCTTGCCGCCCGCGTACACCATGTCGAACTGCTGCCTCAAACCGAAGCGGTCAGGGCGATTGATGCCGACACCGCGGGCGGTGAACGTCCAGGCGTCACCATCACGCTCGGCGCGCACCACCTGCGATCCGTTGGGATGAAATACCAGCGGCACGTGGGTCGAACCGACGTGAGCCATTTCGCGCCGCCAACCACGGACCGACGACGGCCAGGCGACCTCCGGGATCTTGTTGACCCGCGCGCCGTCCAAGAAATGCGTGACCTGGCGATCGCGGCGATGCCGGTGCAGCCGTAGGTACAGCCCGCCCGGCGTCACGCTGACCAGGTTCGGCAGCGCGCTGGCCGCGAGCTTGGTCCCGCGACTGATGTAATCGCCCGCGATCAATTCACCGGCGTCGGCGATGCGCTGACGCACCACGCCGTTTTCGAACAGGTTGGCCCAGGTGACCTCGACATTCTTGTAGCGCTTGGCACCCGCCTTCATCGTGCCGATCGGGTAGCGCACCACCGCCGCGCCCTCGATCTGCTTGGCGCCGTAGAACGCGTACTCGGTGGGACGCGCTACTTTGGACAATAGCTCGGTCTTGTCCACCTTGGGCTTGCGCACGTTCTTGGCGCGATAGAGCGTCGCCTGCGCCTTGACGGTGTCGAAGTCGACGCCGTACCAAGCCGTATCCCCGATCGCGATGTCGTCGGCGGCCGGCAGGTTAGTGAGGCCCTTGACCGCAACCCAGCCGTCGTCTGACGGCGTGCAGGTCATCGGCGTTTGCAGGACGCTATCGGTGAACGCCCCCTGGTCCGAGCTGACCGGCTTGCGCTGCGCATCGAGGCGATCGGCCTGACCGCGCCAGCCGACTCGGACTACCGCGCTGCCGACCACGCAGCCCGCCGAATTGCACACGCCTTGGCGAACGCAGCTCTTCACCGCGACGCGGCATGGGTCGATCGGCAGGCGACCGATCTCTTCCCAGCTCGAACCGCCGTCCAGTGACTCCCACGCCCGATCGCCGAGCGTCGCCAGCGCGCGCGAACCGACCGCCGCGATGTTGGCACCGGCCAGCGGCGCGGAGGCCAGCGAGATCATACGGCCCTCGTCGTCGACAACGATCAGCCGGTCCCGATTGTTTACGCGCGCGACGAGCGCGAGCGTCCCGTCCTCGGCCGCGGCCAGGGTCCGCACCCCACCTGCCAGCGTGCGGGTTCTCGAGCTGTACGAGTAGGAGGGAGGCGTCGTCGACGACAGCTCATCGATCTCGTGCGCGTCGTACGCCTTACCACCGTCGCGTGATGCGTAAACCGTCAACGCTGAGTTCTTAGCCCGGCGAGCCACGGCGAACGCGGTCTGCCCGTCCGCCGAGAATCCAACGACCTCCGCGGCGCCGCGCATCGACGGCGTCTTGGCGAGGTTGAGAGCGAAGTCAAACTCCTTTGCCTCTTCTTCGTCCTTCTTGTCGTCAGACTTCTTGTCGTCAGACTTCTTGTCGTCTTCGTCTTCGTCTTCGTCTTCGTCGACGATCGGAACGCCCCGATACGCGACGCCCTCCGGACGACACATGGTGGTCGCGCCGCGCTTGCGGCACACGCCAGTCGCGATCAGCGCACCCTTGGCTCCGACCGCAAACTTGAAGTTCGCCCAGCGAGCGCGGATCTCGATATTATCTTCTACCCAGGACTTGCCCGCATTTCCCGTACGGAATAACTTGATATCGTCACCCCGACCGGACATCGAGCCGAGACAGGCGACGTACATGATCGGTCCAAAACCAGCTAACTTAACGTCATTACACTTTTCGTCGATGTCGAGCTTGCGGATCCTCAGGCCCGACCCGAGCCTGCCGTGAAGCATCTCCCAGCCCTTGCCTGTGAAGCCCGTCTTAGCCAGCTCGAAGTAGCGGTCCCGGATCAGCGCCGCCCGATGCGCGATGATCGAGCCAGCGTCGGGTCCTCGCGGCGGGCTCGCCTTGAGCTGGAACTTTGCGCCGCTCAGACTGCCCTTGAAGTCGCTGAACTTGGCGCCGCCCTCCCACTTGGCCATGCCGAACGTGGCGCGCGTGACGATGCCGGCCTTAGCGTCGTTGTGAAGGCCGGTCACGCCGCTAGGCGTCGCTTTGAGCTGTTGCCAGGTAGCGCCACCGTCGGGCGTGGTCCATAGCTGCTCTGGGGCGGACAGCGCCAGTCCGCTACCGTCCGACGCCAGGATCACGTCGGTGAAGCGCGTGCGCTTGTCGCCGACACGGTCCCACGTCGCGCCCGCGGTTGCGCTGCGCAACAACGCGCCGTCGGAGCGGATGCCCGCGATGGTGGAGCCGAACGCCGTCACCTTGTTGAGGGGATCGAGCGGCGCGCTGGAACGCGTGAACACGCCCAGCGGCGTGTCCGCTTCGTAGCTCGATCCGCTGCCGCCGACGAACAGCAGCGCGCCTGTCTCGAGTCGGGTGACCGCGAGCAATGACTCCGGCGCCAGCGCCGTCGCGGGCGTCGCGCGCTTTTTCTTCGGGTCGACCAGCCAGCGCTCGCCGCGATCGCCAGCGTAAAGGATCTCGCCGGAGTCGAGCACGAGCCGAGCCTGCACCGGCGCTTCACGGGGCGGAAAGTATCGCCACTCGGCGGGCGACACATACGCCGGCGTTGCGGCGACCGCCGACAACAGCGACGGTCGCTGACTGACCGGCTCGGGAATGCTGGCGCAGGCAGCCGTCAGGCTGACCGCCATTCCGACGAGCGCGCCGCCGACTAGCTTGTTCGCTGCTCCGCTCAAAGTATCGCTAGCCTAGTCGCCCACGACATCGATTTCCCGAAAAACCGACACGATGCGCGGCCGCCGAAAGAGCGCGGGATGCGGCGCTACGGCACGCCGCG
Organism: Polyangia bacterium; assembly: GCA_030430975.1. GTDB lineage: Bacteria > Myxococcota_A > Polyangia > Polyangiales > Polyangiaceae > JAUIKB01. The sequence goes on along the minus strand of JAUIKB010000660.1, from coordinate 781 downwards.
CTATGCCGCTACAGCGTCATGGCACCAGAATGCGCGCGCTGCGGGCGGGAATACCGATCGTGGGGCCGGAGTGCTCACCGCCACCGAGCACGTCGGTCAGCATCGATGACGGCAAATTCTTTGCATCCCGCACCGAGTCGCTGCGGTTCACGGCGACGTAGACGCTGCTGCCGCCGCTCTTCATCTCGTACACCATCACGTCGTCGTCCACGTAGACGCTGCTGCGCGTGCCGCGACGCAGCGCCTCGTAGTCGCTGCGGATTTTCGTGAGCTTCTTGACGTGCTCGAACAGGAACGTCTGTCCCGACGAGTAACCGGACCACTGCATGAATCGGCGGTTGTCTGGATCGCCACCACCAGGCATCCCGTACTCGTCGCCGTAATAGACGAGCGGTGCACCTTTCATCGTGAAGATGAGCGTGAAGCCATTGGCCATGCGCTCGAACGCTGCGTCACCGCCGGGCAGACCCGGCAGGTTGTCCCACGCTCGGTCTTTTCCGGAGTCCCACTCGTTGCTCCACAGCGGCGAGTCCTCGGCCAGGTGAATCACCCGCGGCAGATCGTGGTTACCGATAAACGTGCTCATGACGCTCGGACCATAGAAAGTGTCATTCGACTGCAGAAAGCCGTCGAGCGCCGTCATCGGCTCCGAACGCAGCAGCGTCGTCGAGCAGATCTTGGCGCGCAGCGGAAAGTCGAATTGCCCATCGAGCAGCGCGGGCTTGACGTAGTAGCCGATGGTGTCGCGGTCACCGGTAAACGTCTCGCCTACCATGTAGAA
>JAUIKB010000002.1 GCA_030430975.1 Polyangia bacterium | reverse complement strand
AAAGGCGCTGCCTTCGATGACCACCTGAACGCCCGTCTGCTCGGTCTTCAGCGTCTCGATGGTCGCGCGATCGGCTGGGCTCATAACGGAACTCTACAACGATAGCGGCCGGCGGCTCGGTAGCGCAGATTCTGCGCGAAACTCTGCTACGCTTCACCCCATGTTGTTAGGCAAAGCCGGTGTGAGTCCTCCAGGAGCTCGCCGCCTATTGCTGATCAAAGCGCGCATCGACGATCACCGCGGCGAGGCGTCGGCGCCGGCTCAAGGCACGATGACCCTGGGCGCGATGGCCCGGGAGTGCGGTTGGGACGTACGCTGCATCGACACCTATCTGCTAGACGACGCCGACGCCGCCATCCGCGCGGGCCTGGCGGAGTTCCCGGCTGACGTCGTCGGGCTATCGGCGCTCACCGCTGAAAACCGTTCGATGCACCACTTCGCGCACGTGGTTCGTGACGCGCATCCCGACGCGATCATCCTCGCCGGCGGTGCCCACGCCAGCGCCGAGCCAGAGTCCACCGCCGAGAATTCGTCCGTCGACGCCGCCGTCATAGGTGAGGGCGAACTCACGCTCCGCGACATCCTAGGCCGCATCGACGCGGGCGAGGACTGGAAGACCGTCGACGGCCTGGCGTTTCGGGATGCGAACGGCGTTGTGCGCCGGACGGCGCCACGCGCGAGTCTCGAAGACTTGGATCAGCTGCCGCCGCCGGCCTGGGACCTCACCGACATCGACGCGTACGCCACGCGCCGCGGTATGTCGATGGCGGGCGTGCGTCGCTACATGGCGATCACGACCAGCCGCGGCTGTCCGTATCGGTGCAGTTACTGTCACGATATTCAGGGAAAGCGATTTCGCTCCCACAGCCCAGCGTACGTGCTGCGGATGATGGATGACCTGCGCGAGAATCACGGCGTCTACGACTTCGACATCACCGACGATATCTTTAACTTCGACGCGCCGCGCATGCTCGAGATCTGCGACGGCATGATCGAGCGTGGCGACGTGCGGTTTACGTGCCCGAACGGGATTCGCGTCGACCGGATGACCGTGGACCAAGCTGAACGCATGGCGGACGCCGGCTGCCAATACGTCGCGATCGCGATCGAGACGGCGACGCCACGCCTCCAGAAACAGATCCGCAAGCACCTGCGCTTCGACAAAGTGCTGCCGGTGATCGAGACGTTCACGCGTCGCAAAGTCTTCACGTCCGGCTTCTTCATGCTCGGCTTCCCCACGGAAACCGAAGAGGAACTGCGCGCGACGATCGACTTCGCCACCACGTCCAAGCTCCACGCCGCACACTTCTTTGTCGTCACGCCGTTCGGCGGCACCGAAATGCACGAACAAGTCGTGGGCGTGATGGGCGAGGAAGCCACCGAACTCACGGGCAGCGGGATGTTCTTTCGTCCCAAGCACAACCTGAGCGCGATCCCCGACCGGCGCTTCTATCAGCTGCGCGCCAGCGCGTACCTCCGCTTCTATTTGAACCCGAAGCGCGTGGCGCGCGTCATCGACGCGCACCCGCGGCGCAACAACCTGGTCCAATACTTCACCACGATGGTGCTCCGCGATGTGTTGCGCGTCGAGCCTGGCCAGGCGCTCGAACGGCTCGCGCGCCTGCGGCGGCGTTTGCGTAAGACCTCGGTGGCGACTCCGGCCGACCTCGCCTCGAGGGCGCCGGCCGAGATGCCTGTGCCGACACCGACGAACGACAACGACGAGCGCCGCCGGCTCTCCGTGATCGGCTAGCCGCCCTTAACCAGCCAGTACAGCCAAGCCGCGAACGCGACCAGTCCACCGTACAGCAGCGTCAGGATCAGCCAATTGGGCAAGCGGGTGACGCCCGGTCGGTCATCGAGCTGCTCGTCCACAGCGCCGGTCGCGATTTCGTCTGGTTCGCTCCCGGTCGGCTGCTGCACGGTCTCGCCTCGGTATGCTCGTAGAGCCGCGCCCGCATCGGGCAAGCGTTGATTCACGTCGCGGTGGACGCAGCGGACGAACCAGTCGTTAAAATCGTGTGGGAAATTCGCTTCGATGCCGAACTCCAGGCATCGGTCCTCGGGGGATAGGATGTCGCCCGCCGTTACCTCCAGCGCGAAGTTCGCCAGGCTCTGTCCCCGGCTGTGAAGCCAGTACTGCTCGCCGGTGTAGACGTAAAAGGCGATCAGGCCGATCGCCCACACGTCCCCGACCGGGCTGGGCACATAGCCGAGCTTGGCTTGCTCCGGAGCGGTCCACGCGGGTGCACCCATACCGGCGGTGGTGTTTTGGATGGTGTTCGACATCGCCGACTTGGCGATACCCAGATCGAGGATGTGCACCCGAGGTCCGTTTGGCTCGTCCGTGACCAAGACGTTTTCGGGCTTGAGGTCGCGATGGATGACGCCTTGTTCGTGAACGGCCGCCATCGCGCTGAGCAGCTGCTCGATCACGTTCCTCGCGGACTCGTGCGTCATGTCGGCATGCGCTTCCCGCCACGCGCTGAGCGTCACGCCGTCGATGTAGTCGAGCGCCATCCACAGCACACCGAGCTGCGGGTCCTCGCCTGTGTCGCGCACGCCGACGATCCCTGGCACGTTCAGGCTGGCGCCGAGTCGCGCTTCGCGTTGAAAGCGGTGGGCGGCTTTCGGATCGTCGAACAGTGACGACTTCATTAGCTTCAACGCGACGGGGTTGCCCGAGGCGTCGCGGGCGAGGTACACGGTGCCCATGGCGCCTTCGCCGATGCGTCGCTCGACGGTGTAGCGATCCGAGACGACCGTCTCGGGCCCCACCGCGGGCGGATGCAAGCTCGTGTTCACCACGCGCTGACCATAACTCACCCGCGATACCGACCAAGCTAAGCTGTGGACCGCGGGGCATTTCTCGGACCGTGCGGCACGCTTCAGCTGCCGTTCGGCGCGGCGCCCGCGGACTTCAGTCGTTCGAAGCCCGTGGACGTCGTCGTTTCCATACCGCGTCGTGCGCTAGGGCCATAGCGGGCCAACTGGTCCGGGCCACGGGTCCGGCCACGGATCGGGTAGGCAGCCGCTGAAGTTGTAGCTGCATTGCGCCACGGTGCAAAACTCGTTGGCACACGAGCAGCTGTCGATCGAGCACGCCACGCCGTCCGAGCAAGGTGCTTGGTTTTCGGGCCAATCCACGCAGCCATCGGCGCTGCCGCTGGTAGACGGGTCACACGTCAATTGTGGTGAGCAGGCATTGTATTGCATACCGCGAAGCGTGTGACACGCTTGGTCGCTGCGCGGGTTACTGCAGCTGTTCGTCGCTTCGTCGCAGATGTCGCTCGTGCAGCCGATACCGTCGACGCACGGGCCCTGGGGCGCCGCTACGCAGCCGTAGTAATGGCCGATGCTGGGTAGCGACTCGGGACTGATCGGAAGCGGCGTGCCCCAGTAGTCGGTCGCGTTGCGGATCGCGTCGATGCTGCACTGCTCTTCACCGTTGCAAAACGTGCCGTCGCTGCACGCGGGCTGGTTCGGCTGCATCTCGCACCGAGCCCCGTTGCAAGCATAACTGGCGCACGTCGGTGCGAGCAGGGATCCGTCGCGCAGGGCAACCGTCCCGGCGCACTGGTACGGATCGCCCGCGTCCGGAGTGCGGACGCCGGTCACGCACGCGCCGAAGCTGCAGCTGCGCTCACCACAGCCGCGCTCCACGGTGCCCTCGCAGCCGGGCTGGGGACCGTCTGGCTTCCAGTCATTGTGGCACGCACCGCTCGGCGATTCGCACGAATCGTCAGTGCACGGGTTATTGTCGTCGCATCGTAGCGCGTCTAATTCCTCATTGTATTTAAACGGATTGTCCAGGCACTGGACGCTGCCGCCGGGGACGGAGACATTACGGGTCAAGCCGAGGTCGCCAGCGGTCCCACACGCACTCTGATACGTCTGCGCTAGCCCGGCGTCGCGGATCTTCCCCTGGTAGCGACACTCGTCCGGGTTCCACGGCTCGCAGCAAAGCTCGACCGTGCAGCCATTGCCGTCGCCGCCGTTGGCTTCGCACGGCAGCTCAAGCGGTGGGGTTGCCGCAACGCAGCCCTTGTTCTCGCTCCAATTTCGCGAGTCGGCGGCGGACGGATCGCAGCGCTCGGCTCCATTACACAGGCAGCCATCCCAAGCGTTGCACACGTCGTGTTTGAAGACTTCGTAGCATCCGTTCCGGTTGGGAAATTCGCCGGCATCTTGACCGTCGGAGCTCTCAAACGGAACGCCACACTGCATCTCCATGCACTCGGCCCCGCTATTGCAGACGGATTGGCGCACCGTGTGCTGGCAGACGCCGCGCACGCAACTGTCGAAAGTACAGTTCAAGTGGTCGTTGCACAGCGCGGCGCCGTTTTCGTCGATTCGGCCGTCTCGGTCGTTGTCGACTCCGTCGCAGCGTTCGATGGCTAACTCGGGGACAGGATAGCCGGGGCCAGGTGGCAGAAGCTGGCAGCGCGTGCACTCGAAGACCGGAATGATCCAGTGCCCATGAAGTAGTCGGATATCTTCCGTCACTCCATCTAGGGGAATCCACGCGTACTCAACGCCTTTGCCCTGCACGACGAGCTGGTTGTCGACTTGCGTGCACGTGACGGCACCCTCGGCGCTTGGACAATCGAGCTTCAGCAAGCCCGCCGCGCTGCAGTCCGTAGACAGCTCGCCCTCGTACCCGGTGGTGGCGACGCACACCGACGTCGCTGACCGATCGAAGTGCAGCGCCGTCCACGGTGTCTTGCTCAGGATGCGCCTGGCCTGGAACTTAGACTTGATGTGGGTGCGCGCCAGCTGAATTGTCGACAGATCCAATCGAGCGTTTGCCGGGACGGACGCCACCGTGCGGTCGTCGATGCGCAGGGTGAGCGTATCGCCGACGAACAACAGCTCTGGTGTGCCGGCGGCGGTGCGAATCCAGCTGGCTGCGCCGATCAGATCGTCTGTAGTGTCCTTAATCCCGTCCCCATCGCGATCCCTCGATTTGCTAGCCTTGCACGTCCCGAAGCCGTCGCAGGCGCCGGCTCTGCGCGAACTGCACGTCACGCCGTCCGGACGCGGTTCGGCGTGACAGCATTTCGAAACCGGGTCGAGCACGCCGACGCTGCAGTCAGTGTCGAGCTCCGCGCACGGACTCCAAGCAGGGCCGCTGACCGGCGGTGATTTGACCTTGGCGGTCGAGCAGACTGGAGTCGTCACCACGCCTGCGCTGGTCGCCGCGCGGGTCTTTGCAAACGTTTTGGTTACCGCTCCCTGATGTGTGTCCACGGCCTCGTCTTGAGATGGTCCGGATGAACAGCCAACGGTTGCTAGAATGAGCGCGCTCAACGCGCTTTTATGCCAATGCATGCGCGGGATGCTACCCAGACCGAGCAGCGCCAACCTGAGCGCAGTCTCATTTGCGTCTGATCAGGTGGAGCTGCCGAGCGCGCCCGCAACGCAGGCTCAGTGTGTCAGCTGCCGCCGTCTGGTGTGCCGTCTGCTTGACGCGTCTCGACCCGCGGCCGCCGAGCTTTGCGCGTCTCGGCTGGCACTAGTTCCCGCATCGTCGCGTAGCGTCCAAAGCAGAGTAGCCGGTCGCCACCGGCGATCTCTCGTGAAGGTTTCGGATTGGGAATCACGTCGTCGTCGCGCGTTAGGCTCAGCACCACGATATCTTTCGCGCGCAGGTCGGACTCCTGGATGGTTTTGCCGACTAGCTGCGAGCCAACTGGAACGACCACTTCCGCGACGCCGTAGCCTGACTTGACGGTCAGCTGTTGTTTCACGTCCACCTCCGGGAAGGAGACGTGTGCGGTCATCCAGTCGACGATCACTCCGGCGATGTCCAACCCGGTTGCGCCCTCGATGCCCTCCAGGCCGGGCGACGAGTTGACTTCCATGACCTGAGGTCCGTCTTTGCCTTCGAGCATGTCGACGCCAGCCACGCGCAGTCCCATGATCTGCGCCGAGCGCAGGGCCGTTTTCCGATACGCGTCGTCGAGCTCGATAGCCTCGGTCTTGCCGCCGCGATGCACGTTGCTGCGAAACTCCTGTCCCTGAGCGACTCGCCGCATGGCGCCGACGACGCGATCGCCAACCACAAAAGCGCGGACATCCCGTCCCTTGCTTTCGGCCACGAACTTCTGGATCAGCACGTTCTGCTTGGTGCTCTGCAGCGTCTCGATGATCGCCTCGGCGACCTTGTCGGTGTCCGCGAGGATGACCCCGACGCCCTGCGTGCCCTCTAATAGCTTGATGATCACCGGTGCACCACCGATCCGCTGGATCGCCGGTAGGACGTCCTTACGACCTCGCACGAACGTGGTGTGCGGAATGCCGATACCGTGGCGGCTAAGGATCTGCAGCGACCGTAGCTTGTCCCGTGAGTTGGCGATCCCGGTGGATCCGTTGGCCACGAACACCTTCATCTGCTCGAACTGTCGGACGACGGCGGTACCGAAGTACGTGATGGACGCGCCGATCCGCGGCAATACCGCGTCGTAATCGCTCAGCAGCTTCGAGCGGTATTGCAGGGTCGGCTCGCCCTGCTGCAGGTCCATTGCAAACCGGAGCGTGTTGAGCACCTTGACGGTGTGTCCGCGTTCCTCAGCGGCTGCGCGCAGTCGTGACGTGCTGTAGTTGTTCGGGCTGCATGATAGTATCGCTAGCTTCATTTCGTTCCTCCGCCGCTTCGCGTCGTTAGGTTTCCGTCGATGCGTCGGGAGTGCGCCGGCGCAGCTAGTTTCAGTTGCGATTCGCCAGTGTCAGCAAGAGCGTGTTCGGGCACGATGCGTGCTGTGGATAATTTTCGACGTCGCAACGGGGCGGATGCTACCAGCTTCGCAGCGATTGAGCCACGCCCTAGGCACGCCCGGATGCCAGGCGCATTGCCACTAGCACGGCGACTCAATCCGCTCTTACCCGGTGACCTGCATCATCCACAAGACGAACAACGCGGTGATCGCCAAGATCAGCAGGGTGGACAACACCAGGAACGTAACCAGGACCCAGCGCACCCAGCCGAGCGGCCGGGCGGCGCTGACCTGCTGATTCTGGCCTTCCCACGCTAGCGCGGCGGCTTCGCCCTCTCGCGCGACGATGTCTTCGCGGCGGGCACGGTACGTCGCCTCCAGGTTGTTCGCGAAACGACACATCGCCTCCGCCGCGGTCGACAGCAGCTCGGGCGTGAGCGGCCAGCGGCGCTTTTCGTGAGGCAGGCTTATGGAGTGGTTGAACGTGAGCGCGCCGGACTCATCGGTCTGCAACATCAGGTGGGGACCGGCGTGCTGCTGCACGCGGTGGAGCCACAGGCGCACAGTTTCGTCGAGGGCGTGCTGAACGACCTCGCGCGGAACACCCTTGACCGCCCAGGCGGCGTCGAAGCCCGGATCTCCGGTGGTGATGAGCGGGACCGGTCCCATGTGCACGTAGCTGTTGCGTTCGTGGATCCCAAACTTGATCGGCACGGTCAACGGCAGGCGGAGCTCCATTACCTGATAAGGGACGGATCCGCCATCGCGGTAGTCCGCACCGCGCAGGATGATCTCAAACTGCCAGCCATTGCTTTGGAACAGCATGCAGGTGTCGGAGACGTGCTGCACCGACCCGAACGCCTGCTCTGCTGCCGCGACCGCGACCTGACGATGCTTTTCATACGTCTTGAACACATCGCCCTCCCACCGGTCTGCCGTCGAAGCAAAAGACCCGAAACCGTCTGAAGCGATTTCGGGTCTTTGCGCTGAGCTCAGCTTGAGAGGCGTGGATCGGATTCGAACCGACGTATGATGGTTTTGCAAACCATTGCCTAACCACTTGGCTACCACGCCACCGTGTCTTCCGATGCTGGCACCGGGGACACCAAGGCGAGGATGTTCGGATTTGGCGCGGAGTCAAGCGAAGTCGACCGAGACCCGAAATTTACGGGATTCACGGCAGTTGGGCCGCCACGGAATCGTCACGATTGCGCGGGTCCAAGGAGTGCCCTGACCGGGTATGCTCCGCGCTCATGGGAGCCCAGGCAGCGGCTGCGTTCGACCACACCAGCGACTTCCGGCGTCGCCGTTTCTTCAACTGGTTCCCGATGGGGTTCACGTACGCGTTCCTCTACATGGGGCGGTACAACTTAACCGTCGCCAAGAACGCGCTCGGCGAGCTCATGACCAAGGAAGACTTCGGTCTGATCTTTGGCGTCGGCACCGCGGTGTATGCGTTCGCATTCCTGTTCAACGGACCGCTCGTCGATCGCATCGGCGGTCGCAAGGGCATCCTGATCGCCGCGATGGGGGCGGCGCTCGCCAACCTGTCGATGGGCTTGTACCTGAACCACGTGATGGGTTCTGGCGAGGCGGCCGACGCGCCGCTGCGCACGGTGTTCAGCGTCTTGTACGCCACGAACATGTACTTTCAGTCGTTCGGCGCGGTGTCGATCGTGAAGGTCAACGCGCACTGGTTCCACGTGCGCGAACGCGGTGGGTTCAGCGGCATCTTCGGCACGATGATCTCGAGCGGCATTTTCTTCGCGTTCACTGCGAACTCCTGGGTGCTTGAAGGCGCAAGCGCGCTGCGTCCCGGCACGCCGATGCAGTGGGTGGTGTTCGTGCTGCCGGGTGGCTTGCTGCTCGGGATGTTCATCCTCGAGTTCTTCTTGCTACGCGACCGACCATCCCACGCCGGTCACGAGGACTTCGATACCGGCGACGCGTCCAGCGGCGACGACAGCGACGAGCCCGCGCCGACGGGCGCGCTGCTGAAAAAGATCCTCACCAATCCGATCATCTTGACGGTCGCGGGCATCGAGTTCTGCACCGGCATCTTGCGCAACGGCGTGATGCATTGGTTCCCGTTCTACGCCAAAGAAGTCTGGGCGCTGCCCGGCTCGCATCCGCTTCGCTACGGTAGCTGGGATTACAAGTTCGTGATCATCGGCTGCTTCGTCGTCGCCGCAATCTCGGCGGTGCTCGCCAAGCGGTCCAGCGGCAAACGGCGCGGCATGCTAGCGATCCTTGGCGGGCTGGCGTTTCTCGCGCCATTCCTGCAGGCGGGGTGGGGCGGCATTCTGTTCTGCGCCGGGGTCATCGGCGGCAACGTCGCTGGCTGGGTTTCGGACCTGTTCTTCCAGAGTCGCCGTGGGCCGGCCGCGGGCGGCTTGTATCTCTTTCTCGCCATCTGCTGCGGTGGCATGATCTTCGTTCTCGCGCCATCGACCAACGTCGTCGAATACGCCGGCAAGAACGCCCGAGCGAGCGCGGGGCTTCAGGTCGGCGATGAGGTCGTGGCGATCGCTGGCAAGTCCGAGATCCGGGGTTGGGGCGATGTGGCCAACGCGGTCGCCTGCTGGCAGCCACAGTGTGTCGAGTCGCAATGGGACGCCCAGGCCTGCATGTGTTCGACCAAGGCAAAGTCGGCGTTGGGCAAAACCGCAGCCGGTCCCATCCCCGCGACGGTCAAGCGCGACGGCCAGGTCGTCGAGCTCGAGCTCAAGGATCCGAAGCCGAAGCAGCGCGCTGGCGATCGGCGCAAGTTGGAGGCCAGGCCGGTTCTGCCGCTGTCGCCGTTCTTGCTTGGCGCGCTCGTGTTCCTAATGAGCCTGTGCGTGATCGGCACCCATGGCCTGTTGTCGGGTACCGCTACGATGGACTTCGGCGGTCGCAAGGGCGCGGCCACCGCCGTCGGTGTGATCGATGGGTTCGTCTATCTGGGCACGGCGGTGCAGTCCGTGTCCCTCGGCTACCTCACGTCGCGCAACTGGTCGTACTGGCCGCTGTTCCTACTGCCGTTCGCGATCCTCGGGTTCTTGCTGTGTACGCGGATCTGGAACGCGACGCCTAAGGGTTCCAAGGCGCACTAGTCGTCTGGTGGTTGCTCCGGCTAGACAACACTGAAGCTCGTGGGTACCTGCAACTCCTGAACAGCTCCGTCTGACTGTCGAGCGCGACGGTGTTGAAGTGTCGCGGCCGTCGTCCGAGTGCCTTACGACGACGTTGATGTCGGCGCAGCACCTGCAAGTCGGGAACGGCGCGAGTTCACATCGAGTTGCGAATTCCGAAGGCGCCGGGCCGATTGCTCAGGGCTTGCCCCAGTGCTAGCTCCGCACCGTGCCGTCCGCCGCATCTAAGCGCTGCTACATGTTCGCGGAGTACCTGGCGCACGAGCGAGTCGCGAACACGAAGCACGAATACTGCGACGCGAGTTATTCACGGCGGGGATCGACGTGGCGATCGCGGTGAGCGATCTGTTCCCGGGGTGACCCAGGGTTCCCGATCGTATCGGCGCTACTCCGGCGTCGTGTCCAAGTCCTCGGCGATGTAGCTGAGGATGACGTCGTCCAGTGACTGCTCGCCTATGCCGCCGCCAAAGATCGAACCGCTCTCGGGTGACGGCTTCTCGTCGAAGATGGCTGGCGGTCGGGGCGCTGCGTAGCGTCCGGCTTCCGGGTCGGCCGGCGGAGGGACGGTTCCGCCTTTGGCCACGGCCTGTTCGACCGCGAGCGTGAGTTCCGCCGGCGGCGGTTCGTTGAGCGGCTTAGGGCTGGCCTGCGGGTTGCTTGGCTGACGCGGAGGTTGTGGCAGCGGACCGAGCGCCTCCTCGATCGCTGCGTCGTACTCGCCGCCGCGGAGCGATACGAACATCGCCTTGTGCTGGTCCTTCATCATGCGACGCAGGACTTCTTTCATGTCGTCCCGGCCGACGTGCTCGGCGTAGTTCAGTTTGCTGCTCTTGATGATGCGCCCGCCATCAGCGAAGAGATGTGTGATGACGTGCGGTCGCTTCACGCCCGAGTCTTCCGTCTGAATATGGAAGATCTTGCCGCGGTGCTTCACGTTGTTATTGAAGCCGAGCAGAGGTGGAGGCGTTTTGGGCACTGGACCTGCCGTATTGTGACCTACGCCGTACCGAAAAGGCCAGCTATCGTGCGGGCCGATGACGAATCCGCGCGCACAAGGCGCCCGGGGGCTTCCCTAAGCGCGCTGGTTCTCATCTAGGCGCCGCATTCCCTCTAGAAGTAGAGCCTCGGGGGAAGCGGTGATGGCCTGAGCATCCGCGCGAAAGTTCGGATCGAGCGCAAACTCACCATCCGTCAGGCTGAGCATCCCGTAGAACGCTTCCTCACCGCGCAGGTTGCCCCACAAGGCGTTGTAGACGGCGCCCTCGACGAAGTGGATCTCGCCAACCTCGCCGCGCGCTCGGATCTTGAGCGAGCCGGTCTTACGGCCGTGCCATAGCACCTGAACCATGTCCGGCAGACCCATCTCTTGAAGTGAGCCGGACACGCCGCGTCCCCCGCGCCCGGCGGCGTGACGCGAGATCACCTGCTTGAGCTTGGTGACCAACAAATCGGCCTGAGTCGGTTTGGTCAGGAAGTCGGACGCGCCCAGCTCGAACGCTTTCTGCGCCACGTTTCCGCCCCCTTGACTGCTGATGAACATCCACGGCAAGTGCTCGCCCCACGGCTGCTTGCGCGCTTCGGACAAGAGCCGAAAGCCGTCCTCGCCGTCGATGTCGATCTCCGAGATCACGACTTCGATCTCGCCGCCCTCAAGCGCCCTTAGTGCCTGTTCCAGGGTGCGCGCGATCTTCACCTCGAAGCCGTGCTCGATCAGTCGCAGCTCAAGCACTGTGGTCTCTTCCGGATCTGGATCGATCAACAGCGCGCGGTGGCGGTTCGCGAGCAGCCGAGCCTTGAGATCCTCGCCGGTCACCGTGTGCTTGAACAGATCGACCAGGTTGGGATCGAACACCGAGCCCTTGTACTTTCCGAGCACTTCGCACGCCTGCACCGGACGCAACGCGCGGCGGTACGGGTTGCGCGGGTTCTGGGTCAGGTCGGCGTAGGTATCGGCGATCGACAACAGTCGCGCGCCCAGCGCGATCTCCTTACCCTTGGTTCCGTTCGGCAGGCCTTCACCATCGTAGCGCTCGTACATCTGCGAGAGTGACGTGTTGGCGGATGGCGGCAGGTCGACGGCCTCGAGCAGTCGAAGCGGCGCCTTGTAAAGCTTGCCTGCGGCGGTTTTGTGGCCCTCGTACTCCGCTACGTTGAGCGCGGTGAGGTGGTAGGCGCTCATCTTTCCCAGGTCGTGGAGATAGCCGGCGATCATGAAGCCGGCCAGATCCGACTGCGAGACGCCGATCCGCTCACCGATCTTTCGCATCAGCCGCGCGACCTGCGCCGAGTGTCCGCGGAGGTCCGGTCGAGCGTTCTCGATCAGACTCACCAGGACGTTTAGTACCTCTAGGAACGACTGATCCGTAACGCCGCTGGTCCCACGGTTGGTCGTCTTGTTATTTTTTTCTAGGTCGGAAGCCGAGATCATGCGCTCCCGGCCTGATTCGTCGGCGAGCGACACCGCCATGCTCTCGGCGCTGACAAGGTTCCGCTCGTAGACGTCGAGCATCGACGTGAACTGTTCGTGCGCGCTGCGGTCGAGGACGGCGAATGCGTGGATGTCGCCGTTGTAAGCCTTATTGATCGCCGCCTTGATCGCAGCGGGGCGACCGATGAATGCGTGGACCTGCTTTGCAGAACTGCCGAGCTGCACCTCATGCAGTGCCCCAGCGTTGTCGGGGTCGGCGGTTACGATGCTGAGTTCGCTCGACTCCTGATTCCACAAAACCGGAAACACGCCCTCGCGCTCAGCGAGCTTTTTGGGAACCTTGTCTAGCGTAAACCGATCGATGTCCGCTTTGGCGAGTTTTTCCGTCGAAACGAAGCGGGTCTTGTGATGCGCCGCCAGGAACTTCAGCAGAGCAGCTTCTTGAATCACGCCGGAGTCGATCAACGCCTCCTCGATGCGCCCGCCCATCGCCTTGTGATGATTGAGCACACCTTCCTGTGCCTCAGGAGTGATCAGCTTTTGAGCGACCAGCCGTTCGACGATGCGCATGTTGCCGGTAGGATGCATGGGCTAGCTGCTAGTATACGAAGGCCACGGCCGAGCGGGCGATCGCTTCGTGCCCACGGCCATTTCTCCCAAACTTGCCAAGAATCGGGGCATTTGTCGGGCTAGCTGAACCGACGTGCGGTAGTGTCCAGGCCCCGATGCAGCGTGCTTTTGCCCAGTGCTTGACTCTGCCGGTACAGGCAGCTAGTAGATGCGCCCCTTTCCCGGCGTCCTGGCCGTCCGATTAGACGGACCGCCCGGCCCTGGAAGCTTCGGTTCCGCCCCGCGCGGGCCCGGCTCTCTAATCTAATCAGCCTTCGGGCTTAATGAATCAGTGGTAGCAGACATGCGAACGTTCGTGGCCAAGCCGGCAGACGCCATCGCCAACCGTAAGTGGTGGGTGGTCGACGCAAAAGATCAGCCCCTGGGGCGCCTCGCCAGCCGAGTGGCATCTATCCTTCGTGGCAAGCACAAGCCCACGTTCACGCCGCACGTGGACACCGGTGACTTCGTGATCGTGATCAACGCCGACAAGGTAAAGGTCACGGGCAAGAAGCTGACCGACAAGAAGTACTATCACCACAGCGGCTTCCCTGGCGGCGTCAAGCAAATCGCTTTGGGCCACCTGATGGAGAAAAAGCCGGCTGCGCCGATCGAGTACGCCGTCAAGGGCATGCTTCCGAAGAACTCGCTCGGTCGCGCGATGCACAAGAAGCTCAAGGTGTACGCTGGCGCCGAGCATCCCCACACCGCACAGCAGCCCCAGCCGCTAACGCTTTGATCGCTGACAGGATATCGAGATCATCATGACCGACGTTCAGACCCCCCCGTTCTACGCGACTGGCAAGCGCAAGACCGCCGTCGCCCGAGTTTGGATCGCCCCCGGCGGCGGCAACATTTCCATCAACGGTCGCGACGGTGACGACTACTTCGACCGTCAGTCGTCCCGCATGATCGCCAAGCAGTCCCTCGAGCTGCTTGAGGCCTCCGACAAGTACGACGTCAAGGCGACGATCGCCGGCGGCGGACAGAGCGCTCAGGCCGAGGCGCTGCGTCACGGCATCGCTCGCGCGCTGCTCTCAGAAGACCCGGAGCGCCGCAAGGCGCTCAAGCGTGCCGGTTTCCTGACCCGCGACGCTCGGAAGAAAGAGCGCAAGAAGCCCGGTCAGCCTGGCGCGCGCAAGCACTTCCAGTACTCCAAGCGCTAGTCGGCGCCGCTGTCAGTGGCGGACGCACCGCTCTCTAGCCGAGCACCACCTTCCAGCCGAGCTCGCTCCGCGGATGCTCCGCTGCGCGTGGGTATTCTCGGCGCGAGCGGCTATGCCGGTGCCGAGCTGGTCCGTCTGGCGCACGCCCATCCGCGCCTCGACATTCGATGGCTCGGCGCCCGGGAACATGCGGGTAAGCCGCTCGCCGAGGTCCTGCCCGGCACCGTAGGCGTGGCCGGCCTAGGTGAGCGTACGCTCACGGGGTTCGATCCTGAGGTGCCCGACCAAGTCGCGGCGCTGGCTGGCCAGCTCGACGTGGTGTTCTCCGCGCTGCCGCACGGAAAAAGCGCAGCGGTCGTCGCTCCGCTGTTTCGCGCGGGCGTTCGCGTGGTCGACCTGTCGGCGGATTTTCGGTTGCGATCGCTGAGCACCTACGAGCGCTGGTACGGCAAGCACCCGGCGCCTGACCTGATCGCGGACGCCGTATACGGCCAGCCAGAGATCAATCGCGAGCAGCTGTCCGACGCGCGGCTGATCGCGGCTCCGGGCTGCTACCCAACCAGCGCAGCGCTACCGCTGTATCCGCTGATCAGCGCGGGTATGGTCGACGTGTCCACGCCGATCGTCATAGACGCCAAGAGCGGGGTGAGCGGCGCTGGTCGCAAGGCGCGTCCGAACACACACCTGCCCGAGACCGCCGAGGGCATGCGTCCTTACGCCGTGGCAGGCGCGCATCGCCACACGCCGGAGATCGAGCAGACGCTAAGTCTGCCCGACGCGCCGGTGTCCGTGTTGTTCACGCCGCAGCTCGCGCCGATGACACGGGGGATTCTCACCTGTGCGTACGTCCGACTCACAGAGGCAACCGACAACGCAGCCGAACGCGCACGCACCGCGGCGCGGCGTAGCTACGTCGGTGGCTTGGTTTCGGTTCTGGACGCGGGTCGTTTGCCGGACACGCTGTGGGTCCGCGGCAGCGCGCGAGCGCACGTCGCGTACGCTTTCGACCCCCGCACCGGGTGGTTGGTCAGCATGTGCGCTATCGACAATCTGACTCGCGGTGCCGCTGCCCAGGCGATCCAAGCGCTGAACGTCGCCTTGGGTTGGTCTGACGCTTTAGGATTGCCCGAACTCGCGCAGTTTCCGTAGCGCGCCCGGCCAAGGCTCGGTGCTGCTATCCTGGTCGCTTGCGAATCGGGCCAGCATACGAATGACATCACCCTTCAAACTACGAAGTGACTTCACGCCGCAGGGCGACCAACCCAAAGCGATCGAGACGTTGTGCCAGGGGCTCGACGACGGCATCCCGCAGCAAACGCTGCTCGGCATCACCGGCAGCGGCAAGACGTTCACCGTCGCCAACGTGATTCAGCACTACGGCAAGCCGACGCTGATCATGGCGCCCAACAAGACGCTGGCGGCGCAGCTCTTCGGTGAGATGCGCGACTTGTTTCCAGACAACGCCGTTAACTACTACGTCAGCTACTACGACTACTACCAGCCCGAAGCGTACATCCCCACAACGGACACCTTCATCGAGAAGGATTCGATTATCAACGATCAGATCGATCGGATGCGGCACGCGGCGACCCGCACGTTGTTGTCCCGCGAGGACGTCATCATCGTCGCGAGCGTGAGCTGCATCTATGGAATCGGGTCGGCTGAAACGTACAAGGGCCTGCTGATCGAGATCGTCAAGGGCGAAGAAGTGCGCCGGGACGCGCTGCTCAGACGCCTGGTCGACATCCAGTACGAGCGCAACGACGTCGATTTTCATCGTGGCTCGTTTCGCGTGCGCGGCGACGTGGTGGAGATCTTCCCGATCTACGAAGATGCCGTCGCCATCCGCGTCGAGTTCTTCGGCGACGAGGTCGAGGCGATCAGCGAAGTAGATCCGCTGCGTGGGCGGGTCATCAGGAAACTCGAGCGCTATTCGGTGTATCCCGGCTCACACTACGTCACGCCGCAGCAGCAGATGCGCAAAGCGATCGACAATATCCGTTCGGAGCTCAAGGAGCGTCTTGGCTACTATGACAAGGAGGGTCGCTTTTTGGAGAAGCAGCGCATCGAGCAGCGCACGATGTACGACCTGGAGATGCTCGAACAGATGGGCTTCGTAACCGGCATCGAGAACTACTCCCGGCATCTGTCGGGCCGCAGCGTCGGTGAGCCCCCGCCGACTCTGATCGACTATTTTCCAGACGATTTTCTGCTGATCATGGACGAGTCGCACCAGTCCGTGCCACAGGTCGGCGCGATGTATCGCGGTGACCGTGCGCGCAAAGAGAACCTGGTCGAGTTCGGTTTTCGACTGCCGAGCGCCCTGGACAATCGGCCGCTCAAGTTCGACGAGTTCGAACGCTACATGAACCAGACGATCTTCGTTTCAGCGACGCCCGGGGACTACGAGTTCGAGCGCTCCGGCGACGCGGTGGTCGAACAGTTGATCCGGCCGACCGGGCTGATCGATCCGGAGATCGAAATCCGCCCGGTCGACGGCCAAGTAGACGACCTGCTCGGGGAGATCCGCAAGCGCGTCGAGGCCAAGGAGCGCGTGCTGGTCACGACGCTCACCAAGCGCATGGCCGAGGACCTCACCGAGTACTACGCCGAGCTCGGCGTGAAGGTTAAGTACCTGCACTCCGATGTCGAAACGCTCGAACGCATCGAAATCCTGCGCGAGCTGAGGGCAGGCGAGTTCGACGTGCTTGTCGGCATCAACTTGCTGCGCGAGGGGCTCGACCTGCCGGAGGTCAGCCTGGTTGCGATCCTCGACGCCGACAAAGAAGGCTTTCTGCGGAGTCCGCGTTCGTTAATCCAGACGATCGGGCGCGCGGCGCGGAACTTGAACGGCCGCGTGTTCATGTACGCGGATCGCATCACCAAGGCGATGAAGCACGCGATCGACGAGACCGAGCGCCGACGCAAGATCCAGACGGCGTACAACGAAGAACACAACATCACGCCGGCCTCGATTCAGCGCGCGATCTTGGACGTCTCGCCTGCCGGCGGACAGACCGACTACTACACGGTCGCTCGCGCGAAGCGCACCGAGGATGAAAAGGCGAGTCTCGATCAAGAGTCGCTCGCGGATCGCATCGAAATGCTCCGCCAAGAAATGTTTCAGGCGGCCGAGAACCTGGAGTTCGAAAAGGCCGCTCGCTTGCGCGACGAACTGCGTCAGTTCACCGGCGAGTCCAAGCCTAAGGGATCGGACAAGGGAGCGAAGCGCGGCGCGAAGAAAACGTCGCGCAAGACGTCGAGCCGCCGCCGCTGATCCATGAAGGACGGTGAGCACGACGCGGCGCGCAGTGACTCGCTGCAGATCACGACGTTCGCTTTGGTCTCGACGATCGGCAATGCGTGCGTGGCGCGTCCGATCGCTGACCCCGCGCTGAGCGCGTTTGGTACTCGGGAGGACGCGCTGTCCGAACTGGCGGTGTTTCTCGAAGACATGCTCAGTAAAGCGTCGCCGGACACCCTCGCGCGCTATTCGTTGCCGAGCGGCGTGACGCTTCGACGGACCGCGGCGCGACTGCCGCGCGCGGATACACCGCAGCGTGCCCGCTGGGAGTGGGAAGTCGACGTTCCGTACGTCACGCTTCCGGCGCAGGACGATCGGTGGGCGGTGATCTTCCCGGTCGCGCACACGCTTTTTCTCAGCCCGGACGAGGACGCCGACGCTGCGGTCGCCGAAGAGGCGCGCCGCGTCGTGGGCGCGTTTGAGATGGCGGGCGCCCAATGGCTCGGCCTACTGCCCGCTGACGACGTTACCCTTGAGCCGCTCACGGTTTCGGTCAAGGCGGGACAGGCCGCGCCGGCGCGTCGCAAGCTGCGGATGAAGCTGGTCGAGGCCGAGCGTCGGCGCACCGCCCGCAAACGCCTCGAAGAGGTAGGCGAGCCGCTGCACTTAGATTCGGCGCCAGCGCCTGCCCTGCACGAGCGGGGCGCCGAGCAGCGCGCGCTTAGGGCGTTGCTTTCCGGCGGCGTTCGCACGTCCGTGCTGATCGTCGGCGAGGACCAGAGCGGCCGCTCGGCGCTGGTCCGTGACTACGCGCGGGGCTGGAGCGAAGACCGCAACGGCACCCGCCTCGTGTTCGCCACCAGCGGCGCTCAGCTCATCGCTGGCATGACCGGTTTCGGCCAGTGGGAGCAGCGCCTGCGCGAAGTCATGGAGGCGGCCGAAGTGCTCGACGCGGTGCTGTTCTTCGACGACGTCACGGATCTGTTCGGCGCCGAGGCGAACAACGCGAAAGAGATCGACATCCCCTCCGCCATGCGCCCGTATCTGGCGTCAGGACGGGTGCGGATCGTCGCCGAGGTCAGCGAATCCGCGCTTGAGACGCTGCAACATCGTCACGTGTCGTTCTTCGGCGCTCTGCAGCGGCTGCGGGTCGCGCCGCTATCGGCTGCCGAGACAACCCAGGCGCTCGCGGCGTACATTGGCTGGCGCGCGCAGCACGCGCCCCATCGCGTCCAGGCGTCGCCGGACGTCGCCGCGGCGATCGTCGACTTGACCGAGCGCTACGCACCGTACGAAGCGTTTCCCGGCAAGGCGATGCGTCTTCTGCTCGAGCTGCTCGGCGCGCTGCAGCGCGAAGGCGATGCCGAACACACCGTCCTGAACGTCAGCGATGTGTTCGAGGCGATGGCGCTGCGCACGGGCATGCCGACGTTTTTGCTCGACCGCGAAGCGCCGGTGCGAGCGGCCGAACTCGAGCGGCGTCTCAGTGCGCGGCTGGTCGGCCAGCGCGAAGCCGTGCGCTGCGTAGCCGAGACGCTATGCACGGTGAAGTCGGGCATGCAGCCGGGCGACAAACCGCTGGGAACGTTTCTGTTCGTCGGCCCGACCGGCGTCGGCAAGACCGAGCTCGCCCGGGCTCTGGCCACGCTGCTGTTCGGATCGCCCAGCCGACTGATCCGCTTCGACATGAGCGAGTACGCTGACGGCTTCGCTGCCGAGCGTCTGATCAGCGGCACGGGTACGGATGACGGGTTGATGACGTCTGCGGTGCGGCGCACTCCGTTCAGCGTGCTGCTGCTGGATGAGATCGAAAAGGCGCATCCCACCGTGTTCGACCTGCTGCTGCAGGTGACGGGCGAGGGCCGGCTTAGCGATGCCCGGGGTCGCACGGCCTTCTTCCACAACACGATCATCATCATGACCAGCAACGTCGGCGCCGCGCACCGGGGTCGCACGATCGGCCTGACGCGCGTCGAGCCTACGGATCGGGAGCGCTTTGTCGCGGCGGTGGAGCGGCACTTTCGCCCCGAGTTCGTCAATCGCATCGATCGCGTCGTCCCGTTTTCGCCGATCGGTCGGGACGAGGCGCGCAAAATCCTAGATCTCGTACTCATCAAATGCGCCGGGCGGCACGGCTTGGTCCAAGCGGAACTCGGCCTCGACGTCGACAGCGCCGCGCGTGACCTGCTGCTCGAGCGAGGCTTTTCCGCGCAGTACGGCGCTCGGGCACTGCGACGTGAGGTCGATGAATCGGTGATGAATCCGATCGCCCGTCTGTTGTGCGAACATGGCGCGCAAGCGGCCGGTGGATCCGTGCACGTGGCCCGCGATCCAGAAGGTGACGAGCTGACGGTTCGCCTGCGCCCGGGTCAGCGGCGCGGCGCTGCGCTGCACATGAATCCGCTGGGCGAGGTCTCCGCGATCCGTCGCGAAATGCGGCGTCAGTTGAACTTCGACACCGTTGTTGAGGTTCAAGAGCGGATCGCTCTACTGCTCGCGCAGCTCAGCGCGGCGCCAAAGAAACGCGCCTCCCGTCAGCAGGCGGAAATGGGCCGCATGACCGCCGAGCACAGTCTGCTTTCGGAGCTGTACGCGCCCGCCAAAGCCGCGCTCGCGGATGTGCAGACCCTCGAGGAACTAGCTTTCTTCGAGGATGATCCGGCGACGGGCGGCGACTTGGTGCATCAGGCGCGAGCGCTGCGTAGCGAATTCCGCGACTGTTTGAGGCGCCTGTTGTGGGTACGCGAGACCCACGCCAACTCGGTGACGCTGTATCTGGCGGAGCTCGACAAGCGAGGGGGGCTAGTTGAGTGGCTGCGCGGAATGCAGGAGCTGTGGCAAGGGATGGGCGTGGGCGCTCGTTTCTACGTGCGGGCCGGGGTTACGGCGACGCCAGATGAGTGGCCCAAGGGCCGGCCCTACACGCCGTGCGAACCGGCAGAGCTGACGCGGCTGCTGGGCGAAGCCGATCGCAACTCGCTGCGCATGATCGTCGAGCTAACCGGTCGCGACGCGGGCCTGTTTCGATTGGAATCGGGACTCATTCGCTTTCGCATCGAGAACAAGGAGAACCTGCCGGCGCATCTGCAGGTGATGGTGCTGTCGCATCGGCCGCTGACTGCGCGGGACTGGAAGAGCTCCCGCCTGACCCCGTCGAGCCCGCCAGACGACCAGCTCGCGCTGTTGCCCTGCGTACGCGATGTGTTTCCGAACGAAGCGTCCGTGAATCTCTGCCACAACCGCGTTACGGTTCACGTCGATGTTGGCCGTTACGCGGATGCGTTTCCGACGCTGGCTCTCGAACACCTGATCCTGTTCGAGACCGACAGCGCGTTCGACCGCGACGTGCTGCTGACGCAGCTGCTGGAAAAGGACGACGCATGAACTTCAGCGTCGCTGTCTACGCTCACCGCGGTTCTGGTGGACTGTTCTCCGTTTCGACGATCGGTCTTGGCGAGCACAACCGAACCCGCTCCGGCAAGAACGTCGCCAAGCTGCAGCGTAAGCTGATCGATGACCTGCGCAAGGCCGTCGCGAAGGTCGAGCCGGGTGAAGCCGCCGCGTTCATTGCTCCCCCCGGCGTCGGACTCGAACGGATCCGTGTCGAGCTCAACCTGCGCGGCAAGGACGGCCGGCGCAAACTCTCGGGTCAGATTCCGGTTGTCACTATGCCGCGCTACCTGACGGAGCATCAGCGCGTCCAGATCGGTTTCCATCCAGCGATGCAGGATGACTGGTTCGTGGTTGGACCGGACCAAGTGCTGTCCGAGCAGGCCGTGCGCCACCTTAACCACGCCTGGGCTGACGCCGAGCAACACATCTTGGAGCGGCTTGTCGGTCACGAAAAGTCGAGCCTGCGGCTGCTCAGCTTCAGCGCGGAGCCGAAGTCGATCCTAGAGGCCAAGACCGAAGGCGATAGACGCACGCTGCTGTCGCTAGATGACGGCCTAGGCAAACGACCCAAACGCGGCAAGCGGCGGATGCGCGTGCTGCCGAAGCTCGGCTTGGATCTAACCGAGCGCGTCGCTTCGGGTGAACTGGCGCTGTGCGCCGCGCGAGAGCCGCTCAGTTCCCAGCTGCTTCAGTTGGTGCTGGGGGATCGGTCGGTCGCGTTGGTCGGCGCGTCGCGAGTCGGCAAGACGGTGCTGCTCGACCGACTCGTCGATGACCTGCTTCAGGCCGACGACTACCCGACGCACCAAAACCTGGACAAAGTGCGACACGTTTGGCGCGTGCGGGGACGCGAGCTGATCGCGGGAATGAGCTATTTCGGCCAGTGGGAAGAGCGCATCCTGGAGCTGATCGAAGATCTCGACGGACGTCGCGTCATTCTGCGGTTCGAGGACTTGGGTGCACTCAGCCGGCTGGGGCGAACTCGCGGCAGCGATCGCAACATCGCGGATCTGCTCCGTGGTCCCATGGCTCGCGGCAAGGTGCAGCTGCTCGGCGAGTGCTCCGAAGAGGACCTCGCGCGGCTACAGTACGAAGCGCCGGCGTTTGCGCGTCTGATCACGCCGCTGCGCGTTAGCGAGGCGAGTCATTCGGAAACGGCCTCGCTGTTGTTCCAAGTCGCCCGCGAGCTCGAAACCACCCGGCGCCTGGCGGTTGAGGCGAGCGCCATCCGCACGCTGATCGAGCTTTCCGAGCGCCTGCTTCCGGAATCCAATCCCGGCAAGGCGGTGGACGTGCTCCGCGCGATGTTCCGGCGTGTCGACGCGGACAAGAACGAGCTAACCCCCGACGACGTCGTGAACGCGCTCGCGGAACGCACCGGCTTGGCTCCCGCCCTGATCGACGGCCGCGTCGCGATAGATCCCGCGCATGTGACGCGCGGTTTCGGACGCGGCCTGATGGGGCAATCGGTTGCCGTTCAGACGGCGATCGATGTGGTGTGCCGAGTCAAGGCGGGGTTGTGCGACGACGCGCGGCCACTTGCCGTCGTGCTGCTGACCGGACCCACCGGGACCGGCAAGACGGAGTGGGTCAAACTGCTAACGGACCAGTTGTACGGTGACCGCAGCCGACTCCTCCGGTTCGATATGGGCGAATACGCTGGACCGGACGCTGTCGTGCGGTTGATCGGCGACGGTGCCACGCAAGGTGGCAGGCTCACCGACCAGGTGCGCAGCCAGCCGTACTCGATCGTCCTGCTCGACGAGATCGAGAAGGCGCATCCCAGCGTGCTCAACCTGCTTCTGCAGGTGTTCGACGCCGGGCGGCTCACGGACGCGACGGGCGCGATGACCGATTTCCGGCGCTCGATCCTGGTGATGACGTCCAACCTCGGCGCGGCGTCACGTCCGCCGGTCGGTTTCGGCGACCACTCGACGCGCGTGCTAGCGGATATCGCCTCGGCCGTTCGCGAGTACTTCTCGCCGGAGCTGTTCAACCGTATCGATCGCGTCGTGCCGTTCGGCTTGCTGACGCCCGAGGCAGCCGAGCGCATCGTCGAGAAGGAACTGGTGCGGCTGCTCGGTCGACGCGGATTGACGGAACGCAATGTCTTCGTGTTCATCGGCAAAGGCGCAGCGAAAAAGATCGTCACCGAGGGGTTTTCTGCGCGCGACGGCGCGCGCAGCGTGAAGCGCTATCTCGAACGAAACATCGCCGGCCTGCTCGCGCGCGAACTGTGCGTGGGCGCGCCCAGCGAGATGCGCGTGTGCCGGGTGTACGTGCGGGGGGACGGTTTCGGTCTACACACCCAGTCGCTCTCAGAGGCTCAGCCAAAGGTCGAGCATCTACGTCTTGAGACCGAGATCACGCTCAGCGGTGGCGCGCTGCGCGAGCGGTTGCCGGCGGCGCGGGAAGCCATCGAAGCACTGCTGGAATCCGAGCAACTCAGCTCGTTGGTCGCCCGGATGAACGACCACCTAGCACGCCACCGCCAGGGCGAAGCGGGTCACGAAGACGCGCTGTTCAACCTCGATTCGATGCGCGGCGAGCTCGTCGAGTTCCGAGGTCGGCTCGACAGCGTGCTGAGCTCTGAGCTCGCCGAGCGACCCGTCGTCCAAGAGATGCTGCGCGATGCGCGGCGCGACCGTGCGCAGATCAACGAAGGCCGTCGCATCTCTCCGCGCGTGCTGAGTCTGCGCTGGCTCCCCGACCGCGTCGTGCCGACGTCCCGCGAGCAGATGCTGGGCATCCTGGCCGAAGTGCATTTCCTGCGGCGCGCGCTGGACGTTGTCGATGATGTGGAGCAGCACGCCGTGTTCCTGGACGTGAGCCGGTTGGGGCAAGCCGTTCGGTCGGACGAGAGCGGCCTGTTCGAATGGCTGGTCGCAGAGTACGCCACCGCGCGTGGCCAGCTCGCAGAGTTTGCGGTGTGGCACGCGGAGCGCGGATTGCTGCAGGGGGTCGGCACGCAAGCGTTGATGAACGTGCTGACGGACGACGACGCGGTCGGCGCGACCCACGCCTGTCTGAAGATGGTCGGTGTTTCGGTGGCGGAGTTCTTTCGCGGTGAGCACGGCACCCACGTCTGGAACTCGGTCGCGTTCGGCGCCGAGATCACCCGTGTCGCCGTGTCGCCGACCGCCGGCGAGCATGACGCCGGCGCCCGTCTCGAGCGCCGTGTGAAGTCGTTGGCGGACTTTGAAGCGGCGTTGGATGCGGCGACCGTCGTGCCCGGCGACGATCCGATGCCGCTGCTCCCGGTCGTCCGGCGCCTGCAGTTCGAGCCGCCGATGAGCCCCAGCCATAGTGTGCCAATCGAGGTCGAAGACTACCACTTGGGCTACGCGACCATGACCCGCGCCACCGGCGTGGCGGACGTGCTGCGCCGCATTTGGATGCTGTCGATGAGCGCTGAGCTTTCGAGTGAGGGGCGCTGACATGGCTAAGTCGTCGCTCAAGATCTACTTCGTGCCGCATCATGACGGCCACCTCACCGGTATCTTGATGCGCAAGTACGAGCTGCCCTTCGAGCCGGCGGCGCCCAGCGCATACGGTGCGACCGAGGCCGATGTCATGGCCCAACTCGAACAGGCGCTACTGGTCGCGGTGCACTCGGAAGGTCAGAAAATCGGGCGCTACTACTTCGACGAAGAATTCACCGTTCGCAGGGTCAGCATGGTGACGCACCCGATGAGCTTCGTGAAGAATCAGACGGTGATCGGAAAACGCGATGTACCGCT
>JAUIKB010000659.1 GCA_030430975.1 Polyangia bacterium | reverse complement strand
GGACTTCCCGTGACGTCCAGTCGTGACGAGGCGATCAACCATCTAGAAAACGAAATGGGCTACTTGGCTCGAGACCGAGCTGTCGACACGCTCGTCGTTGAATTCAACTCCTCGACCGATGCCGGGATTCGCCCATTTGGCCAAGAGGTCAACGAAGCGTTCCGTCAGACGGCCGCGATCGCGGGAGAGGCCGGCATCAGTCTGGTCGTCGGCGCGGCGACCAGCGCGACCGGCGGCCAAGGGATCGCGAACGCCGTGCAGGCCACGGGACGCTCGGCCACGCTGGCGGCGACCGTCGATCTCACCGTGTCGGCGGTGAGCACTGCGACGAACGTGCCGCTCCAGCCGCTCGACGTGTTTGCAACGTTCGTGTCGGTCGCTCCCGCGCCGACGTCGGGGCCGTACACGAACCGTCCATCGATGTTGAGCCGCGACGATGCCGAACGGATTCTGGGCGTCGACATCGACACGGCGTCGGTCGAAGACGTCGAGGAAGCACTGGCGACGATCTACGCGGAGGTATTGTCGTCGCTGGGTGATGCGGTCGACTGGGAGGTCACACCCGAGGGCATCATCCGCATCAACGATATGCCCCAGCGTTGGCAGGTGCATCAGACCGACACGTTGCCGGACAGCTACGACCACTTCGAGCACTACGTCTACGACATGCTGTTCACGATGGGTGATCAGGTGGCGTTTCACGAAGGCGTGAACGTGCTCGAGAACAGCGGCGTGACGTTTCAAGTTGGCGGCGGCGGTACTGGGGGCACGAGCGGCGCCGGCGGTACCAGCGGCGCTGGGGGCAGCGGGGGATCGGATGGCGACGATGACGGCGACGGCATCCCCAACAGCACCGACAACTGTCCGCAGGACGCGAACCGCCATCAGATCGATTCCGACGGCGACGGGATTGGCAACGAGTGCGACGCGACTGCGTGCCCGGACTACGAGATCACCGCGACCAACTGCGGCGGGCCGAATAACTGCGTGGAGGGATTCTTCTGCGATCCAGCCGTGATCGCCTGTACTCAAGAGCAGTGCCCGACGAACGCCAAGTACACCTACACGAAGCGATGCTGCTGCGACTGTTGGGAGGACAAGACGTTCGAGACGGTCACCGATCCATGCCGGCCGGGGTTCGTGCTGTTCTGCGCGCCGCGCGAAGAGTGAGCGGGCGAACCCGTTCCATCGCCGACCGGTATCTGAGGTTATGGCTAGGTGCAGTACACATCCTTGCCGCAGACGCTACAAATCGCTCGCTTCGCCCAGCTGACGACTGAATGATCGCAGTCGCCGCAGGTGCCGAACTGACACAAGGGTGCATCGCCGTCGAACGGTGCCGGGTACTCGACCGGGTTCGGCGCCGCGACGGTCTCGAGTTCCCAGCTTCGGTCCTCTATGTTGAGAGTAGCCGTAGCGAGCACGAAGTGCCCACGTTCGGCCTCAGTGTCGGAGGTGCGGTTGCGCTGACTGACGACGTCGTGGATGAGTTCGGCGAAGTGCTTGTCCGGGAGCGCGGATAGCTGTTGGACCAGGCGCTTTCGATCGCGTTCGAGGAGCATCGCCAGAGCATAGCTGACTCAATATGGGTGGTCGTCCGGGCTGCTAGTGGCGGTGCGCGAGTTCGGCTTCGAGTTCGCGGATGCGGGCCTGAGCGGCTTCGGCTTCTGTCATCCAGAGCTGGCCGTCATTGTGGGCGAGCCACAGCGCGGGGCCCTCGTCGTCCTTGATGGTCCACGTGCCGTCGAGCACCGAGCTGTCGAGCGAGGTCTGCTCGACGAGGCGGCCGTCCTGGCGTTGCCAGACGTGGATCATTCGGTCGGATTCCTCGTCGTCGAACCGCACCAGCTCTTGCACGCCGAGCGCTTCGTAGCTTCGCAGCGTTTTCGCCCAGTTGGACGCCCCGCGGTCGGTGTGACTGATGATTTCGACGGCCAGCTCGGGCACACCGCGTTCCCAGGTTTTCCACGAGGTGACGCCGGTCTGCTTGTTGGCACGAAAGATCCAAACGTCGGGTGCGACGCAGCGCTTCGGGTCCGTCGGATCCCAGTACATGAACTGATCACTGCCGACCGTCATGTTGGGCAGGGCGTAGCGCAGCAGCGCGAATAGCGCGAAGCGCACCTCCGCGTGGCGCAGCGACTCAGGCACTTGGGCCGAACTTGGGAAATGCAGGGGGACCGCCTGTGTCACGGTTTCATACATTAGCATTTCTGGTTTTGTGCGCTCGGCAGCCGCTCCAAACCAGTTGCGTGAATTCACTCAGTCAAAGGCTGAAGGTTCCCATCACGCCGATCGTGAGCCATCCGTGGAAGGCCTTGTCGTCGAATTCGCGGACCTCGATATCAAAGCTGGATCCGTTCGGGTCCGTGAACGAGGACTTTTCGACCAGCTGGGGCCCGTGTGAGTACCTGGCAAGCGAGATGCCGAGGAACGGCCCGACCGAGAAGGGTTGAGAGTTGTTCAGCAGCACTCCACCCTGAAGGTTGGCGAACTCGAATCCGCGCGTCAGGCCAGCATCGTCGCCGGTCAGGATTTCGTATCCGAATCCAGCGCCGAACCACGGGTTGGTGTCGCTGGTGGGAGCAACCTGGTAGTGCGCCTGGATTCCGAACCGAATCACTCGCGGTGAGCAAACATCGCAGTTCGTTTGGCCGATGCCGTATTGGCCGTACAGGCCGAGCAGAATGTGGCGGGAGACCATGTAGCCGACGTCCACGCCGATCGGGATCTGCCCGGTGACGCTGTCGCTCAGATCGAAGTTTTGGTCGTACGCCCCCAGGGGCGCGCCGTAGCCCAGGCGGATCCCGAGCCTGATGCGAGCAGGCGTAGGCCGAGCCTCCGGCGTCGCCTGTGAGGGGGTCGGGGGTGGCGCCGCACGCGTCGGTGTAGGGAAGACAACGAGCGCGAGCCCCAACGCAATAGGCCTAATATCGGACATCGAAGCTCCGCTTCAGATCTGAGAGACGGTAAGCAGTGGGCTCACAGGCTGAACGTCCCCATGAGTCCGATCGTCAACCAGCTGTGGAATGTCTTGTTGCCGATGCGCACCGTTTCGGTTTCGAGTGGTCTGGAACCACCCACCGGAGCTGGGCCATTCGAGAAGACAGGTTTAGGAGTGTAGTAGTATCGCGCCAGCGAGAATGTGAAGAACGGTCCGATCGCGAACGCGGATGACGTGTTCAGGTGAATGCCGCCTTGCAGCTGTGCGAATTCGAAACCGTGGGTCTCACCAAGCTCGAACGATGCGACTTCATAGCCCGCGCCAAGACCAACCCATGGGTTTGAGAATTTCTCAGGGGATATATAGTAGTGTGCCTGGATTCCAAACCGCGTAACGGATACGGAACAACCGTCACACTTGGGCGCCTGTGCGATTCCGAATAGGCCGTAGACGCCTAGCATCAGATTGGGCGTGACCATGTACCCGACGTCGAGATGGATGGGGATGTAGCCGGTGAACTCGTCGGCTAGCGGTCGGTCTTGATAGACGTCCCCAATTGGCAACGCGTACCCCGTACGCAGTCCGATCTTTAGCCGCTCGCTGGGCGGCGCCGTCGAGACTGTTTCGGCACCCGCAGGGTTCTCCGGTTGGGCCGACTCGGCCGCGTCGACCATGTTGCTGAAAAGACTGGTCGACACCAGGCCGACGAAGACGACCTCTCGGTGCATATCTACCCCTCGCGAGGGAAACTATCATCGAGCCGTCACGCCTACAACACGGCGTCGATGGCGAGCCCTTCGCGACTTGCCCAGGTGTGAATCAGTTTTCGGGCGGTGGCGGACGGCGTGCGATTAGCCTTGCCGCGAGCCTGCACGATGGCGCCGCGTCGGGGATCGACCTCGATGGTGGCGACCGGACGCGGCGGCGCGCCGGCGACGTAGCGGCGCAGTGACCAGATCTGTGAGGTTCCGTACTTGCATAGCGTCACGTAGCTGGCGACGCAGTGACTCATGTTCTGACCCTCGCGGAACAGTTCCGAGCCGGTCGTGAGTTCGACCAGTTCCCACGACGCCGCGTGCTGACCTTCGCCAGTCGTGATGTGCAGCGGTGCGCGCCCGCTCGCCGCCCAGCGCGAGCGGAGTTTCGGCGTCTTGCCGAGTTGCTCGTGCCACTCGTGCATCAGGCGCAGCGCGGATTGCAGCGCGCGACTCTTGAAACAGAATCCACCGTGCAGACGCGCGTTAGCAAAGAAGTCGATCAATGGGCCGACGTCGCCGATACGAAGAGCGGCTTGGTGACGGATCAGAAACATCAGCGCCTGGCGCCAGAAGTCACCATCGCCCAGATCCGTACCGAGCCTGGTTCGGACGATCGCTTCGCATAGCTC
>JAUIKB010000658.1 GCA_030430975.1 Polyangia bacterium | reverse complement strand
CGCTCAAGAAGGCCGACGGGGGCGCCTCGCCACCGAAACCCGAAACCAAGACCGAGTCATCTTCGTTCATTTCTGTAACGGCGGCGGAGAAGCTGGCCGAACAACTCGCCCCGCTCAAAGCTTACGGCGCAGTGGGCGCCATCGAGGAGTCGCGCGCCGAAGAATTCGGCTTCGACAAGGTCGAAGGGACCATTCGCGTGACGCTCGGCGGACAGGTTCGGACGCTCACGCTGGGTGGCACCACGCCGGGCGGTGCGGATCGCTACGTCAAGACCGACGGGGGCAAGGTGTTCGCCGTCGCGGGCAGCATCGCGCGCGACTTGATGGCGGCCGAATCACGCCTGGTCGAACGTAAGCTGCACGGGTTCGAAGAC
Organism: Polyangia bacterium; assembly: GCA_030430975.1. Classification (GTDB taxonomy): domain Bacteria; phylum Myxococcota_A; class Polyangia; order Polyangiales; family Polyangiaceae; genus JAUIKB01. The sequence goes on along the minus strand of JAUIKB010000658.1, from coordinate 3,959 downwards.
GCCGACGTTGGAAGCGTTACGCTTCAGAGTAGCGAGGCGACACGTAAGTTGGTGCGGATAACCGGCAAGCGGGACGTGTGGGCGAGCGACGGCAGCACCGAGAAGGACGAGACCGCCGGCAACTGGATGGCAAAGCTCCGCCGACTGCGCGCCACCAAGTTCGTGGAGAAGCCGAAGCCGCCGCCGAGCACGGACAACATGGTGGTCCGTGTGAACTACAAGGGTAAGCGCGGCCAGAAGCTCGGCTATCTCGAGCTGTACCGGACCGGCACCGATCCCGACAATCCGAAGCAAAAGCGCTACCTAGTCAAGACGGAATACACTCGCTGGTACGCGCAGGTCCTCGGCAGCACTGGCGAACAGGTCGATCAAGACGTGAGCGCGGTAGTCCAGTAGCCGGCGCGAAACGCGTGGCTGACGCGATCGCTACGTCGGACCGTTAGCCCGCTTGCCGTCCTTGAGCTTGTTGCCGCCGTAGGGCGCGACCTCTTTCAGTTTGCCCCACTCGGCTTCGAACAGCTCGGTCATCTCCTTGAGCTTGTCCTGTTCGGTCTTGTTCAGCTTCGTCTTCTCGCCGGGGTCGGTCTTCAGGTTGTAGAGGTCTTTGCGCCAGCCGTTGTCGAAGACGAGCAGCTTGTAGTCGCCCTGAATGACCGCCCTCCGTCGCGGATTGTTGCTGTCTGCTGGCAGATCGAGAAGGACCGGGCGGGGCGGCGGCTGCTTGCCGAACAGCTCCGGCACCATCGTCTTGCCTGCGAACTCCGCCGGTGCGGGCTGTTTGCCCATGAGGTCGAGGATGGTGGGCGCCAGGTCGATGTGTGACCGAGGTGTGTCGAGTCGCATCGCCGGTGCGCCCGGCACGTGAAAGAACAGCGGAACGTGCGTGAGCACGTCCCAGACCTCGAAAGCGTGACGGTACACCTTGTGCTCGCCGAACGCCTCGCCGTGATCGGCGCTGACGATCACGGCGGTCTTTGACCACCACGGCTGCGCGCGACAGTGGTCCAACAGCTTGCCGATGTGGATGTCCGTGTAGAACATCTCCTGGTCGTAGCGGTCCCGTGCACGCTTGCCGCCGCCGAAGTTGGGCGACTCCTTGTGCTTCACGTACACGTCGTGGGGATCCATGTAGTGCAGGTACATGAAGAACTGCTTGTCCTTGGGCACCGCATTCAACATCTCGACCGCCATAGGCGTTAGCTTCTGACTGGTGATGTGCTTATCGGTCTTGCTGTCGAAACTGATGCCAGGAACGACTTTCCATACATCGAATCCCTGATCCATACCGTTGCCGGGCTTCATGTACATGTGGGCGTGGCCGCTCATGTTGTAGGTGCCGGACTTCTGCAGGACTTCGGCCAGGAACAGATTGTTGGGCGAATATTTGGTGAAGAAATAGCCGCTGCGTCGCAGCGTCGAAGGGTATTGCCCGGACAGCGCGGCGGCGACGCTCTTTGCGGTGTAGCTCGAAACGGAGTAGCCGCGGGTGTAGCTAACGCTCTCGCTCTCAAGCTTCGTAAGATTCGGCGCGATCTTTCGTTCGTAGCCGGCCCACGGCATGTCCGCGCGCATCGAGTCGACCAGGATGAGCAACACGTTGAGCGGCTCTTTGGGGCGCGTCAGCGGCTTCTCAGCCACCGGCTCCGGCGGTGCGGCGCTCGCGACCGCGGGAGTCGTGGAAGCCGCGGGCGCCGCCGGCGGCTTGGCCGCGGTCTCAACCGGGCTCGGAGCGGGCGCTGGCTGCGCGGGCGCGCCTGAGCAACCCGTACCGATCAACAGCGTAAGCAGAGCGCGTCGCATCACTGCTTAGGTCCCCTAGGTCCGTTGGCGGACTTGCCGCCCTTGAGTTTCGCGCCCCCGTAGGGTTCGACGCTCGGGACCTTCGACCAAGATTCCTCGAACAGCTTCTTCATCTCTTCTAGCTTCTCCGGTTCGTCCTTGGAGAGATCTTTTTCCTCGCCTGGATCGGTCTTCAGGTTGAAGAGCATTCGCTTCCAACCCTTGCCGTAGACGATCAGCTTGTAGTCCCCCTGGATGAGCGCGCGGCGGGGCGGGTTGTGGCTGTCTTCGGCCAGCTCCAACAGCAGCGGTTCGCGAGGCTCGGCAGGCTTGCCGTAGAGTTCGGGCACCATCGTCTTGCCCATGAACGCTTCGGGGATGGTCTTGACTCCCATCAGGTCCAAAATCGTCGGCCCCAAATCGATGTGCGAGCGACGCTCCTTGATACGGCGGGCCTTGGCGTCTGGAAGCCGGAACATGATCGGCACGCGGGTAAGCACCTCCCAAATTTCGAATGCGTGCTTCCACATCTTGTGTTCACCGAAGGCTTCGCCGTGATCCGCGGTGACGACGACCGCGGTTTTTTTCCACCAAGCTTGTGTCTTTGCCCAATCGAGCAACTTGCCGATGTGCAGATCCGTGTAGAACATCTCGCTGTCGTACCGGTCGCGGTTCTTCTTGCCGAAGTCGGGTGATTCCTTGTGTTTCACGTATTGGTCGTGCGGGTCCATGTAGTGAAACCACGCAAAGAACTGCCCTTTGGTGTTGGCTGGATCCCCCAGCAATTCCTTGGCCATGACGGTCATCTTGTCACTCGTCACGTGCTCGTCGGTCTGAGAGTTGAACGAGATGCCAGGCACCGTTTTCCAGACGTCAAACCCCTGATCTAGGTTCTTCCCGCGGCCGAAATACATGTGCGCGTGGCCGCCGATCGTGCGCGCGCCGCGCTTCTGAAGCACCTCAGTGAAGAACAGGTTGGATTTCGCATAACCGGTGAAAAAGTACCCGTCGCGGTAGATCGCCGATGGGTAGCGCCCCGTGAGGAGCGCTCCCACGCTTTTCGCCGTGTAGCTGGATACGGAGTAGCCACGCTCGTAGACGACGGATTCGCCCGCAAGCTTCGTTAGGTTAGGTGCGATTTTGCGCTCGTAGCCGGCCCACGGCATATCGGCGCGCATCGAGTCGATGCTGATGAGCAGCACGTTGAGCGGTTCGGCCGGCCGGGTAGGCGGCGGAGCCGGTTGCGCGCTGGCCGACGCTGACGGCGTTGACTCCGCAGCTGCGCTCGTGGGACCGGAAGAGGGGGGCTGGTTCGGCTGCTTTATCGGGGCATCGTCACAACCGGTGGTAGCGAGCAGGCTGAGAGCGGCGATGGATCGGCGTAGGTTCACGGCGAACCGACCTAGCGGGGAGACGGCGCGCCGGCAACCGCCATGGCTTTCGTCGCGACTCGCGGGCGACGGACGGCGACCGCAGCCGGACGCTTGGCCGATGCACCACCTGCGTTTTGGCTTCCCGCGGGCGCGTCGCGGCGAGTGTCGTGTCGGCGGAACTGTGGATATTCGCTGCCTGCTCGATTTTATCGATTGTCGGACGCGCGCCTGCGTGCCATGCTTTTCGGCATGAATATCCGTACTTCTCTTGTGATTTCCGCACTGGGAGCAGCCGTCGCATTCGCCGGTTGTAGCAGTGACGATACCGACGATAACCCTGGCACCGCGGGCTCCGCCGGTTCCAGCTCCGGTGGCTCCGCCGGTTCCAGCTCCGGTGGGTCCGGTGGCTCCGCCGGCTCATCCGCAGGTTCCGGCGGCTCTGGCGGCTCGTTCGCCGATGCAAGCGCGACAAGCGTGAGCTACAGCCCGGCCGGAGGCGCGGCCGGCGCCGAACGTCGACCAGGCGACGGATCGACCTTCTACGACTCGTGGGGTGACTGGGGATCGGCCTCCCTCGAGTTCTCGGGTAGCGCACCAGCAGCACCGACTTCCGTCACGGCCACGGCTGGAGATCAACAGGCTGAAGTGTCGTGGACAGCGCCCACGGCCGGAGGAGGCTCGACGCCGGGGTCGCCGGTGAATGCGGCGTCGGCGGCGATGCGGCCCTCGCACGTGACCGTCGCCTCGCCTGCCGGCGTCTCCCCGGCCTGACCGGCCGTCACGACGCGCGTGACACCGCGTCCGGGA
>JAUIKB010000657.1 GCA_030430975.1 Polyangia bacterium | reverse complement strand
CAAGCGCTCACAGCGTACTGGGCCCCGCATTGGTAGCAGATAACGGACCCGGGGAAATCCTCGCCACGCTTGCCGCCGTCGATGTCGCCGAACCGGGCGACATCGTGATCGCAGCAACGAGCGGCCATCAGGGATGCGCGGCTGCGGGTGACCTCGTCATGGGCATGATGCGCAATGCTGGAGTCGCCGGGTTCGTCACGGATGGTCCGATGCGTGACTACGACGGCATCATCGATGTCGGACTGCCCGCTTGGTGCACTGGGCTATGTCCTAACTCACCGAACTCTGACGGCCCAGGCCGCGTAGGAGGCGCTGCCGTTATCGATGGCTGCCACGTGCAGAGCGGCGACTTGATCGTAGCCGACCGCAATGGAGTAGTCGTCGTCCCCTTGGGAGACGTGGATCAGGTCATCACGCGGTTAGCGCGGGTGCGGGAAGCGGAGGAAACCTTCGAAGCGAAGGTAGCAGACGGCTTCTGCAAACCACTCGACCTCCCGGCGATGATCGCTGACGGGCAAGCGATCATCCTCGACTAGCTATCGCCGAGCACTCCAGCGCGGCGTTCCGGTCCTACCGCGCTGCCACAACTGCAACGCACGCCGGCACGGCTGAGCAGCGCCAGCCAAGCCATGGCGGCAACCGCCCCTCGAGAGGGTCGAGCGCCGGATGAGCGACCAGTCGGGCGCCGCGCGATTCCGCTCAATCGCTCGGTAACCGTAGGCGCTAGAATGTGCCCATGCGCAGCTCGACGATCGTACGTACGCTCATGGTTGCTTTGGCGCTCGGCGGGTTCGCCGCGGGCTGCGGCGACGACGACGGATCGGGGGGCTCGTCCAGCGGCGGTGCGGCGGGCTCAAGCTCCGCCGGAACCGGCGGAACGGCCAGCGGCGGAACGGCCAGCGGCGGAACGGCCAGCGGCGGAACGGCCAGCGGCGGAACGGCCAGCGGCGGAACGGCCGGCAGTTCGACGGGAGGTGCCGCTGGTGGCGGCAGCGGTGGTACCGGTGGGACGGCAGCGGCCGGCGGCGCTGCCGGGTCCGGCGGCAGCGCAGGGAGCAATCCGTGCACCTCACCGCTCGATACCGTTTCCGTTTGGTTAATCGGCGACTCTACCGTCGCGTCAGGCAGCGGCTGGGGCGACTTCCTCGGCGACTACTTGGCGCCTGAAGCAAACGTAAAGAACCGCGCGCGGGGCGGGCGTAGCAGCAAGTCGTTCTACGAAGAGTCCAACTCAGCGTGGAGCTCAAGCAATTCGGACGCTGTCATGAACGGAATTCAACCGGGCGACTTCGTCGTCATTCAGTTCGGCCACAACGATTCCAAGCCGGAGGAGTACCGCCGAACGGAGCCTGGATCGGCACCAGACTATCAAGGCACGTATCGCGACTACCTGGAGCTGTACATCAACGAAACCAAAGCCGAGGGGGCCACTCCGATCCTCGTGACGTCTGTTTCGCGTATGGTGTTCGGGACGGACGGAACGCTGGCTCGGACGCACGGTGAATACCCGCCTGCAGCGCGCAAGGTCGCTCAGGACAACAACGTCGCGCTAATCGACCTAGAGGAGGAAAGCTTCCAAGTGTTTAACGCGCTCGGTAAAACGGAAACGCTGAAGTTATACGCAGAGGACGGCGGCGCCGACCTGACGCATTTTCCGCCAGAAAAAGCGTTCCGTGTCACCGAGATCTTCACCGGATTGCTAACACCGACCAAGACCACGCTAGCTTGCTATCTCAAGCCGTAGGGCCGTTGAGCACACCATCGACCAGTCGGTCGGTCGCAACAGCATTGTTCACGCTGCCGCCAGCCCGGGACTGCTGATGCGCTCGGCAGCGTACAACCCGACACGGCGCTCGCTCGCCGCCGCAGCTCAGCCCTGTGCTCCTCGTTATTGGATTCGACAGACGATCGAATCGACTTGGTGAGGGACTCGCCAGACTTCATGGTGACACCGCTGTGATCTGGCCGGTGCAGGCGCTCCTGCGCTTATGCTTCTGCCCGAGCGAATCAACGCCATACGCATCTGACCACAGTGGTGGCGGCCTACCTGAAGACGGCGGCTACCTGACGTAAACACCACGGCGGACGGCACAATCTTCTCGCGGGCCGTAGAGATTTCGACCAGCTACCTCCACACCGCGACGGCCGGTCGCTGCAGTCACAGCGTGCAGCGCCGCGATAGTACGAATGTACCATTGCGGCGAACGACTCAGTCGTAGTAGGTCGGGTTCGAACCGAGACAGATCATCTGTGGATATTCAAGAACTCGCATCGCGATACGCCGAGGTACTATCGGCGATCCCTCTCGTCATGGCGTTGCTGTTTGCGGCCATCGAAAAGACCTTTCGAAATCGCGGTGCAATCTGGCCATACCTGGCAGGCGTCCCGCTTGGCACGAGCCACCGACAACTCCAAGGTCCAGCAAAACTACCGACAGACTGGGACGCCAACGTCGGCGTGACGCGGGTGAACGGCAGCATCGTGTACTTTCAGCCGCCCGAAACCGGGTTCGCCCAGGGCATCGTGGCGTTCAACGCAGATCGCACATCGGTTCGCCTGCGCCGGTTGTCCACAACCGCCGTGCCGATCGTCACAGCCGCCGGAGTGTCCTCCGCCATGCTCGCTCCGATGCCGCTGTGGGTCAGACCGCTCGCAGCCCTGGGTTTCGTCATCGTTATGGGCATCGCCGCGTTTGGACAACGCAAGCGCGTCGACGACGCTTTCCAGCTTCTTCTGAAGCAGCTCTAGCCCAGTCGCTTACTTCTCGCCGACCGCAACGAAGAACCGGCCGCCAAGCGTCCAGCTGCTCGGCTGCCACTCCAAGCGAAACGCTCGTGACTGCTCCTCGAGCGGTTTCCATACTTCTCGGCTAAGGCTTGCTTGAGCGATCACCTCCACCAACCGACCGTGCAGATTGGGACGCGGGTTGTGCACATCCGCCACGACGAATCGACCACCCGGGGCCAGCGCCTCAAACCAGTGCTGAAATGGGTCCTGCCAATCGTCGATGACGCTGAGACTCAAGAAACACAACACACGGTCGATCGGTTGCCTGACCGCATCGAAACCCGCCGCAGCCTCGGCGCTCAGCAGCTCGACTTGTTTCCACCCGTGACGTCGAACACGACGCGCGGCCCTGCGCAGCATGCCGGCCGATGCGTCGATGCCGACGACGTGACCCGTCTCGCCCACGCCTGGCACCAGTACGTCAAAGCTCGCTCCGGTGCCGCACCCAACATCCACTACCGTCATGCCCGGCTCGAGTTGCAGCGCCGCGCGCGCTTGCTGTCGATGCTCGCGATACGTTCGGTCGAGCGCCGCGTCGTAGCCATTGGCGAACCAGTCGTACCAACCCATGTGTCGTGCCGCCGGCACGGTGGCATACATCTCTGATCCGGGCGACGCCCGATTCGCACCTGCGGCGACTTGCCCCGCCGGCGCTAGGCTGATGCCGGAACGCCGTCTTCGCTCCGTGGCCCACGGCCCTGGCCTGTTGTTTGACGCCCCAACCAAAGGACTCCCTCCATGCGCAGCTTCGTCTTCGTCACCGCCAGCCTCACGCTTGCCATAATCTGCGGCTGCTCGGACGATGCAGTAGACAGCGCTGGCAGCGGCGGTGCGGGGGGCTCCAGCGCTGCGGGTACAGCCGGCGCTGGCGGCGGTACAGGGGGCTCCAGCGGCGGTGTAGGCGGCACCAGCACTGGTGGTTCCAGCGGCGCTGGCATCGGCGGCTCGACCACCGGGGCGGGCGGCTCGACCGCAGGGACGGCGGGAGTGAGCGGAAGCGGCGGCTCCGGCGGGCCGGCACACGAAGCACTACTCGGCGAGCTGGTCGGCTTCGGACAAGGTACGACCGGGGGCAAGGGCGGGCCGGTAGTCGTCGTCACCACGCTGGACGACGGTGGCCCTGGATCATTGCGCGAGGCGGCGACGGCCACCGGACCCGCATGGATCCGGTTCGATGTCAGTGGCGTTGTCGACCTCAACACGAGCATTCAAGTCGCACCAGACAAGACCATCGATGGCCGCGGTGCCGACGTTACGATCACCGGCAACGGCTTGTTCGTACAAAACGGCTCGGGGAACGTCATCATCAACAACATCAAGCTGCGAGACACAGCCGACGACCTGATCCGGTTCTATAACGGCGGCTCGCAGATGTGGGTGCATCACTGCGACCTGTCTAACGGTGGCGACGGAGCGTTCGATGCGACCGAAGGCGTCACCAACGTTACCATTTCCCATACGCATATTTTTGACCACGACAAGGCAATGCTAGTCGGCGCCGGCAGCGAGACCGGCGACGGCGCGACGATGCGTTGGACCGGCCACCACAAC
>JAUIKB010000656.1 GCA_030430975.1 Polyangia bacterium | reverse complement strand
CGCGACCCCCCATCAGTTCATCCCCGTACAGAACTGGCTCAACGCGCTAAGAGAGATCCAGACCGAAGTCGGTCAAGAAGTCGTCCGGCGCGTTGGCTTCGCAACAGTTGACGAGGTCGATGTGCCCGACAATCTGAGCGACGCCAATGCGGTTCTGCGGCACCTTGACGAACTGTATTACGCCAATCATCGGGGCAACGTCGGGCACTACGTGGTGACGGCGGACGCCGAGTCGATCGTAATCAGCTGCCAAACCCCGTATCCCCGACACTTCGAGTACGGCCTAGTCGAGGGCATTTGCGAGACGCGCCGCGCTGGACGACGGTACTTCGTCGACTTCCTGCCTGGACCAGAGGGCAGCGACGTCTCGTGCACGATGACCGTCACTTGGACGTAGTTCGCGCGAGCAGGCCGCTACTGGTATGTGACCTCGCGCAGTACCTTAGGTGCGGCACACAATAGCGCTGGCTTGGAGTTCTTAACCTTCGCAGCGATACGCTTAACCAAAGCTCGCCCTACCTTCATGTCAGGCACGAACGCGCCGAAGTACTTCTTGCCGTTGTCCTCGACGACGACGAATCGGACGTCCTTGAAAGCGGCTTGGCCCTTGACCGCTTTGCCAGTGAGCGGGAACTCGTAGTCCGCTGGCGTCACCTTCGTGAAACCGTACAGCAGCACGTATAGGCTCGGGCACTCCGCCGTCGCGGCTTTAGGAAGCTTGAGCGTACGAGGGCGTTGACCACTAGTAAACGCGGCTTCCTGCACGCCAGCAGCAGGCTTTTCCGTGCCATAAATACAAGTATGCCGATCGTCTCCCTTCATAGAACCCGTGACGAATACCTGCGTGTCGGTGAACGCGACCGCGCCACTCAGAGACACCCCGGAGGGCGCGGGCATCACCTCTGTGCGCTCGCCAACCACTCGCCGAAGGTGACCGCCGGATGCGAAGTACACGGTGCCGTCGTTCGACACAGTCGGCGCTCCAGCTGCGTCCGGGGCCTCGATCGCCTGCCAAGTGCCGGCGCGATAGATGACGATCTTCACGCCGCCCTTGCCTGCAACGGTACAGGCCGCCGTGCCGGCTCGGGCGTCGCAATCGATGTGATTAACGTCCGAGACCCCGCCCGGAACGGGACCGGCCGTCTCCTTACCGGCAGCCGAAAACGTACGCAGCTGTAGCGCCCTGGTCTGGCAATCGGTGACGAACAGAAAAACCTCGCCCGTCGTCACAGCCGTCAGCCCGGTGGGGATATACGGATGGACCCAGCACGGCGTCATGTCGCCCGTCTGGCGGCGTGCCTTGCTCGGAAGCTTCGGCACTTTGACCCGCTTCGCACCGGCACCGATCGCGCTAAGCCGGAACGCCGGACCGTGGCCGAACCACATCGAATCGACGCTCAGCACGATCGTCGTACCGGGGCGCCACGCGGACGAGTACTCAGGAACGTAGCGCGCCGGCGATCTCCATGTCCCGGCCAGCCAGCGGCCGCCGCGATACCGGTAGGACTCGCCCCAGCCGACTCGACCGTTGCCCGTCAATGCGACCAGTGAGGCGCCCGTCTTCCATGAGCCGTTCAACGAGACGATCTGGGCGTACGACGGCAGGCCTTTCGAGTGGGTCTCATCGAAGTCGAAGCGGCCTGCGCGAAGCGGCGCCAGTCGCATTCCGCTCACGTAGACGACCCCGTCGTCGAAGCGCATGAGGTCGCCCGAGTCGGTCGTCTTCATGACGGGATGAAACGGCGACGGCGGAAGCGTAGTCACCTTCGGACCGGCGACGGTCGGGACGGCCGACGGCGTCGCGACGACAGTGCTTGAAGGGTCGGCCTGCGCCGAGGTCGCAACGGAAGGGGACGCCACCGGGCCCGGCGGCGTCGGCTGCGTGGGCGTCGTGCCGCCGCAGGCCACCGCCTGCACGCCTGCGACCAACAACCCCAATCTCAATGTCCCGCGCATCAGTGCTTTGCTCCCCGCCGTTTCACGGCTCCACCACAGCGAGTGTACCCGCTGCGAGCTCAACCGACTCAGCTAAAGCGGCGCCTTCGTTTCCGATCTCGAGCGGGTGCTCGACGCGGTCGTACGTCACCGTCCAAACGATCGGGTGGGCCGCGCTCTGAGTACCGAGCGTCAATAAGACGCGGCGGGGTTGTCCCGGAAACAGGCGGTCGTCCCGCGCCAGCTCGCGGATCGCTGCGTTACCGACCCGGCGCGGCTTGAAGTGGCGGGCCAGCGTTCGCGTCCGCTCGCGCAGCAGCTGCGTGTCTTCACCGACGAGCTGTGCGGAGACCGTCAAGCGGCGAAACAAGTCACCGGTCGGAAACGCGTGTCCGACTCCGACCAAGTTAAGTTCGATGAGCACGCCGCTGTCGACCCGCTTAGCCTTCGCCGTCAGCGCTGCACGCTGCGCGATCGGGTTACGTGACGAGCCGAACGAGTGGTCGCGGAGCCCGTTGCGAAGCGGCATGTGGCACTGCGCGCATGACGTGTCCTTGTAAGAGCTCACTGCGTGTTCGGTAACCGTCGACTGCATCAACTCGACGCGCCCGCGTACTGCACTGTCGGGAAACGCAAACTCGTGACACGACGCGCAGGCCGCGGCCGTCGCGAAAGCCGGGGTTGGGACCAAGCGATGCGCCTTGGTCGCACCGTGTCCGTCGACCGTCAGTACGTCGCGTTCGGCGATGTGGCACGTCACGCAACCCACTCCAAGCGCCGCAACGGGTGGCGTAGGGTCCTGGGTCGGGTCCGCCTCGGGCGCGTGACAAGCCTGGCAAAACGCTAGCTTCTCGATCTTGAACGCCCGTTGGTAGACGGGCTCCACGTGGGCGCGCTGATGCATCGACCCCCGCCACTGCCGCGCGATCTCCTGATGACACCCTTCGCAGGTGCGATTCATGGCAACAGCACGCTCACCCCGCGCGGCACCCGGTCCTGGCATCGCCGGGTCGCGCTTTGGGGCGTCGGATGCGGGCGGCGCACACCCCGCGACGGCCAAGACGCTCCAGGCGATCCAGACACTGCCGAGCGAGCGCATGCTGATGCATAGCCGGTCTGACCGCCCTAAACCAGGACGTGTATGAGACCCTTGCTGTCATGCTGAATCCTCGTGGCCGCATCGCGCGCATCGCGGCGTCACTGCTCGCGAGCGCTGGGTGCGGTGGCTGCGTGGTCAACCAACGACCCGTCGAAGTGCCGTCGGGCGACGAGCCGATGATCCTGTTGGCGTCGACAGCGATGCCCGCGCCGATCGATCAAGTCGGGCGGCATGCGTTCTTCTCCGTGCGCGGACCAAACGACGCTCGGTTCAGGCGCATCGAGTTTGGAGGGTTCGGCTCGGGACCGCTCGAGGGCGTCGGCGACGAACGCCTACACGCCGTTTGGAAGGGCGCAGAAGCAGCTCGCGCGATTCCGTGCTTGCAGCGGCATGCCTCGGAACTCAGGCGCTATGTCAGGGACGGCTACTTGCCGTGGCCTGGACCGAACTCGAACACGTTCGTCGACACGCTGCTGCGGCGCTGCGGACTGCACGCGGATCTGCCGGCGACGGCGGTGGGAAGTGACTACCGCGGGCTGCTCGGCGCCTCGGCGACGTCTGGCGGCACCGGGTTCCAAGTCGAGTCACCGCTGGTGGGCTTCAAGCTCGGTCTGAAGGAAGGCATCCAGCTCCATTTCCTCGCGCTGCCTATCGGCATCGATCTGTGGCCCCCAGCGATCATCGTGCCCGTCGGGCCCGGTCGTATCGGTTTCGATGACGAGCCGTGACTCAGAAGTCGCCACCCGACATGTCCAAACCATATCCGACCACCACGCCCCATGCGGTCGCGCCAAGCATCTCGGCGTACGTCCCGCCGACGTAGTAGCCGTTGCCCCATCTCGCTCCGTAGCGCTCGCCGCCCTTGCCGATCCGGAGCCTGAGGCCAGCGCTCATGTCGTCGCCAACCCGAACGCGCGTCGTACCGCCGCGGCGAGACGGCGTGGCCAGCCAGCGCGGCGTCGCCCAACCGTCTAGGTACGCTCCGAAACCGATCCGTACTCGCGCGCTGAACTCGACGGGAAACGCCAGGCTAGGCACGACGGCTGACGTCACGGCATCAGACCCCACGCCTGCTAGCACACCGAAACTCACCGGACCGGCTACGGGCATCGCCAGGCCTAGCGGGTACAGGGCAACATCATAGGCGAACCCTGCCGCACTCGCGGCGCCGATCCGCATGTCGAGCCCAGCGCGATAGCCGAAGGCTGACCAGCCGGCATCGCCCCGCGCCGACACGCCCACGGTCGCTAGGTGCCGCAAGCCCATGATGTCCGGGGAGAACCGCGAGTAGCGCGCATCCAGCGTCAGATCG
>JAUIKB010000655.1 GCA_030430975.1 Polyangia bacterium | reverse complement strand
TTCAGAACACGCGGCACATCCGCCTGCGCCGCATACCACGCGGCGACAGGCAGCGCGCCGACCTCCAATTCCAGCGCGGTAGTCACACCGTCAAAGGCCTGCATCCGGTCTGCAGCAACCGGACCGCAGCGCTCATCCGCGCCGCGCGCGCTTGAGTCACACCGGTTGGGTGTCGTGAAACCGACCGTAGTCGACCGCGATCCGCCCGTCGTCGAGCGTCGTGATGACGTCGACGAAGCGCTCGTTGACTCGAAAGTCGAGCGGATCATACATATGCCTCGCGTGAGTAGTCTGTGCGTACGTGCTGTCGTACCCGACCAACGTCACGATCATGCGCGCTCGGTCTTCTACTAGGTCTTCGACATCCAGCCCGAAGAACGGACTGCCCTCGTCGATGTCATGAAACACCGTCCAGCTCAGTACAAACAGCGGTGAACTCTCACGCTGGAGCTTCACGTCGTGGAACCGACGCATCTCCTCCCCAGTCGGCGAACGCTCACTCAGCAGCAAAACCACGCGGATAGATGCCTCCACTACGTCATTGCCTCGAGCGTTGCCAACTCGGAACGTCAGGGTGCGTTTCCCATCACGCTCGACTATCAACACGGGCTTGCTGAACAACACGCTCGACCGAGGCCGTGATGCCTTCGCGAACAATAGGCCCGTCGCTAGTGCCACCGACAACAGCCCAACGAAGGCCTCGATCGTCACGACCACATGTCCGTACGTGGTCGCAGGCGACATACCGCCATACCCGATGGTCGACATCGTTTGAACGCTGAACGAAAACGCATCCACGAAAGACGTGGCTGCCATGTTCTCGATCGACGCCGGCTGCAACATGTACAGGCCAGCAAACACCACGTTGATTGCGAGAAACGCCGCAGATATCGCGGCGAACACCTGCAGCCATGAGCCCTCCATCAGATGGTAGTACATGTCTCGGCGCAGTTCATTCGGCGTTCCGCGTCGCACGGCTTCACCAGCGTCGGGAATACGGCCGGCTTGCGGCGCCCGCGCGACGCTGCCGGCAGGTGCGCGTGTTGGAGCACCGTCCGGGCGCTCACCGACGGCTTCAACCTCGGGCGCCATGGAGAGATCGAACAGCACCTGCGCGATGCATACTCCGGCGACCAGAGCTAAGAACACCCAACCGGCAACGACTCTGCCGATCGGGATCAACAAAGCGAACAGAAGCGCCGAAATGAGCCGCACTCGTACGCGGCTTGCGTCACTGAGTTCGGCCTGTCGGCGTTCCGTCACCGAATCGATCAAACCGACAGACGCAAACAATACGGCCAACCCGCCGCTCAACAGCAACCTGGCGGTAGTTGGCACCGCAGTCATGAATTCCGTTTGGGCTGCGTCGCGAATGCCGACCGCCATCAGTGTGATCGAGGCGGCAAACGGAAGATGCGCATACACCCAAACGAACGCCGCCATACGTTTCGACTTGAGGCGCGACCCCGCAATGTCGTCAAAGTAGATCCACCAAATCGAAATCGCGACCACCAGACACAGCCCGCCCATTAGCAAGCCGCCCCATACGCCGTGTTGTCCACCGATGTGGGTCACTGCGGCGAGGAACGAACTGGCAAGCAGGATCACTGTGAACACGCCGTAGCGTTCACTCAGATGCGCGGTGTCGAGGGGATAGCTGAGCGCGAGCTCACGCGACGCACGATTCAGCGGTGTCGAAAAGTCGACGATGATCGCGAGCGTCGCTAGGAGCGGCCAGTACTCGACGCCGAACAAGCCGCTCGAAAGCCACAAAAGCGCACCCACGGAGAACCCGATGGCGTAGCGCCGGCACATGTCTCGGGCGGCATCGGCTTGGTAGGCGTTTCGCACGTGCAGTGCGACAAGCACGCAGCGCGCGGCACCGTGCGCCAGCATGAACGGCCGCATGTCGCCGCGGAACGCGTCCGGCAGCACGGCAGCGATCACAACGACGATGAACAACTGAACGAAAACCAAGCCCCGGTGCAGGACGTCGTCGACGACAAAGCGATTGGAATAAAATGCAAACCCCATCCAGGTCTGGCAAACCGCCACCAGGATCAGCACGAAGATCAGCGAAGTGGTGGGGGTGATGTCAGTCGCGTAGGCAGTCCCAACCCGCACGAGCGCCGTGGCGACCACCAGGTCGTAGAACATCTCCAGCCAGCTGGCCGTGCGATCGGGTTCCGTGGACGGTTGACGTAGGCGGGGTGAATGGAACCACCGACGCGTCAGCTCATTCGCCATCGCACCCTCGCGTCACGTCCCAGCCGCTGCCTCGAGCGCTGCCCGAGCTGCGGCGTACTCCTGTTGCACGAGTTCAGCATCTTGTTCGACGCGTTCGGTTTCACCGTGATCCAGACGCGTCATCAGTTCCTCCATCAGCTTCGACAAGCGCATGCAGCCGACCGACCCCGAGCTACCTTTGAGCTGGTGCGCTAGTTTGCGAACGTCATCCCACTCGCTACCCTCGATGGACGCGTTCAGTCGTGCGAACTGAACATCCGCGTGCTCGCGAAACTGCGCCGCCAGCTTCGGTAGAAGCCCGTCCAGCTGCCGCAACTGGCCGATGATCTTGTCGTCCAGCACCGCCCCCTCGCTCGACGATTCGGCTGCCGGTAGCGGCAGCAGCGGCGCCGGAACCTTGGCGACCGGAGCGGTCTCATCGGTGTGGCGGCGATGGAACCGCTCCATCGCCGCCGGCCACCAGTGGTCGATCATCTGAGCCAGAATTTCGATCTCGATCGGTTTGGCGAGATGGTCGTCCATGCCGGCGTCGATACATCGACGACGGTCTTCGGCGAGCGCGTTGGCCGTCATCGCAATGATGACGGAGTTTCCCGAAACCGACTCTGACGCACGAATCCTGCGCGTCGCCTCGAAACCGTCCATTTCGGGCATCTGACAATCCATTAGGACCAACGGATACGGAACTTGTTCGAGCAGCGCGACCGCTTCCACACCGTTCGCTGCCACATCGGAACTGAAACCGAGTTTTTTCAGATACTGGGTCGCGACCGTTTGATTGACGGCGTTGTCCTCAACGACGAGCACGCGTTGCGCGGCTGCACCAGCTACAGCCGGATACTCGGAGGAACGCCCGGTGGTGCGCCCAGCTGGATACACGCTGGAGTGGCTCCCGCCGAGCGCGCGATTCGCCGTGGACAGCAACGCGGACGGCCGCACTGGGAGCGTGACGATCCGCAATAAGTCGTCCGCTGTGGCGCTGCGCAGCACGCGGGCGAGGAGCACGACCTTAGCGGGTCGAGCACCGCCGAGTTTCGCGGCGATCTCTTCCACGTCGAGCGATCCTCGCTGCGCGACGAGGAGGTCGAACTCGGCGTCGGCAGCGGCCTCTATTGCCTTACGTCGCGACGCGACCGTGGTGACCTGAGCACCAGCGCCAGCTAATGTTCGCTCGATCGCCGCTCGCTGAGAGGCGTTCTCGTCCACAACCAACACCCGCGCTTTGGAAACCGACTCGTAAATCGGATTTCCTCCGGAGCCGGCAACCGGCAGCAGCGGAATCCGCAGCGCGAACGTGCTGCCTTTCCCGGGTCTGCTCTCAAGGGTTCTCGTGCCGTTCATCAGGTCGGCGAGTTGCTTCGAGATCGCTAGTCCCAAACCCGTGCCCTCAAACTGCCGCGCTGCGGACATATCTCCTTGGGAAAAGGGAGCAAACAGCCGCTTCTGATCGCTTTCGGAAATGCCAACCCCCGTGTCGGACACCTCGATCGTCGTCTCAACCGGCAGCCCCAACGTCTGAGTGCCTCGTGAAAGGGGTTTGACCCTAACTACCACCTCCCCGGACTCTGTGAATTTGACCGAGTTTCCGATCAGGTTGATCAGGATCTGGCGGATACGGGCAGGGTCGGCTCGAACGCGAAGCGGGGCCGTGGGGTCAATATCGACAATCAGCGCGAGCTGCTTCTCGTAGGCTTTTGGTGCGACTACGTCGACCGCATCACAGACGCACTGCTGGAGATCGAACTCCAGCATCTCGAGGCCGAGCTTGCCAGCCTCGATCTTGGAGAAGTCGAGCACGTCATTGACGATCGAAAGCAGCACTCCGCCGGAGCTCCTGATCGTCTCAGCGTAGCGCCTCTGTTCAGGATTGAGCTTGGTGTCGAGGAGTAGACCTGTCATGCCGATCACGCCGTTCATCGGGGTGCGGATCTCGTGGCTCATCGTGGCGAGAAACTCGCTCTTGGCGCGGGTTCCCTGTTCCGCCGCATCACGCGCTCGAATGAGTTCCTGTTCTGCGCGGCGCCGGTGCTCGACCTCCGTACGCAACCGAGCCACCGCCTCGGGCACGCTCGCCGAATCGCCAACAGCTTGGTTGAGCTC
>JAUIKB010000654.1 GCA_030430975.1 Polyangia bacterium | reverse complement strand
GGGTTGCGGAACTCCATGTGATAGCCGCGCTCCCCTTCCAGGGGAATGTCCATGCCCAGCTGCTTCACCAGCCGCGCCGACCAGGCGCCGGCCGCGATCACCAGGCGCGGCGCGTCGATGACCCCGTCGTCGGTGTCCAGCACCGCGCCGCCGCCCTCCCTCGGGCGCAGGCCACGCACGTCGCACTGGCGAAAGGTGCCGCCATCGGCCTGCACCAGGTCGCCGATGACGCGCACCAGCCGGGCCGGGTTGGTGACCCGGCCCTGGCCTCCCACCGCCACGCCCTTCATGTACTCCGGTGACAGGTCCGGCTCCATATCGCGGATCTCGCCGGGCCCGAGCACCGTGACCGGGGCGCCCCGCCGGCGGCGCAGCTCGAACACGACGGCGTTCTCGTTCACGCCACCGGGCTTGCGGCTCACGAACAGGTAGCTGGAATCCACGACGAGCGATTCGTGCCCGCTGCCTGCCAGCATCTGGCGGAACATCTCCACCGTGGGCTGGTTGATGGTGAACATGGCATCGGAGATCTCCGCCATGCGCGCCGGCGTGGCCTGGCGGAAGAACTTGATGAGCCAGGGCGCCAGTCGCGGCAGGTAGCCGAGCTTCAGGGACACCGGACCCAGGGGATCCAGCAGCCAGCCCGGCAACTCCTTCCACAGCCCCGGTTTCGCCGCCGGATCACAGGACCACGACGACAGTACGCCGGCATTGCCGAACGAACAGCCTTCGCCAATGGGCACCCGGTCCACCAGGGTCACCGATTCTCCGCGCAGCTGCAGCTGGCGTGCACAGCACACCCCGACGATGCCGCCACCTACCCCAACGACGACCTCGCCGCCGCCATGGGGCCGGATGGCAACTGGCTGTTCACGCGGAAGGACGGGTCGGCTTGAACCCATGGGTAGGGTCCATACGGTCCATAGGGACGTGGTGTTGATGCGATCACCTGAAGCCCAGGTAGGTCGCCGGCGCTATTGGAAGAGGAGGCGTAGTCCCACTCTTCCGGCCGCACTGCCGCCCGGGATAGCGGCGGCAGGACCCGCACCTCAGCATTCCGCCGAGGTGCGGGGTGACGGTAGGGACCGCCCTGCTCCGAGCGAGTCACGACGCCACGTCCAGTCTTGAGACGGTTTGAACGCCTTCCGAACGCGTAGTTCGACCCCGCCAAGCGCGAACCAGCCAGTTACCACCGAAAAACAGCGCCGCGAATACCGCACCGACGACGGCCACCACAGCGGCCACGCCCAGTAGTAGCACCGCCACAACAAAGGCTAGCCGTACGCCGCCGGCGTACAGAAACAACAACCCAACGCCGAGGCGAACGTACGGCAACACAGGCAGCGCTGGCTCATACTCCTCGTCGCTCCCCCGTTCGATTAGCTCCCAGAGCGAGACAAGCGCCGTACCTAGAAAGCCATAGAACGCCACCATCCGCACGTCCTCCCCTGTCAGAAGCGCGATGGTGAGACCGACGCCGAGGAACACATCCAGCATTGCGATGAGCGTCGCCCTGTCCGCTTCCTGATCCGCGTCGACCTCAGAGACGCCCGGAGCCCGATACACACGCGCTGACGGCAACGTCTCACCCACCGTCCACAGCGGCGCGTTGACGAACCGATAGTCGATCCCGTCGCGGTCCAAGCGAATCAGCGTTGGCGTTGGCGGAACCGTCGCCGGCACCTCGACCTCAACCGGGCGCGGCGCAGCCACTCGATAGGGGCTTCCCTGTACGGAACCGGTCATCTGACTCCACGCCTTTCTACGGACGCTCGACGCGGGCGCGCGGGTCCGCACGCAACCGCGCCTGAAGTGACGCGATTCAGATCAACATAAGTCGCCCCGCGGGCGGCGCTAGAAGTATCGGACGCGAGTTAGACCGATTTCGTTCGGCTACAAGTGGCTACTGATCGACCGAGAACAGCACGTACAGACCCGCGTCGGCGCTGCGCTGAAAGAACCCGCGCAGTTCGT
This sequence comes from Polyangia bacterium, assembly GCA_030430975.1. Classification (GTDB taxonomy): domain Bacteria; phylum Myxococcota_A; class Polyangia; order Polyangiales; family Polyangiaceae; genus JAUIKB01. Next base: position 2,380 of record JAUIKB010000654.1, on the reverse strand, counting down.
CGAAGTTCGTCCACGTGTACTCGAAGTCGTCGTCTCCCAGCTCGCCGGCGTAGACGTCCGGATCGATGTCGTCGTACGCGCGACGCAGCGCCTCTCTTGTAATGGGTTTCAACGCGTCGACCGCCCGGCGCACCTGATCGCGCGTCTTCAGCGCCATGATGTAGTCATCCTCCTCGTAGAGGGACTCACCACCCAGGACCGCCAGCGACGAAACGGATTCGCGATCGCTCAAAGATCCATCCGTGAGCGATCGATGGATCGCGTCCCACGCCTTATCCGTTTCACAGACGCGATCGCGATGATCCTCGAATAGTGTCTCTTCGATTTCCTCGGTCAGCACGTCGAGCCGCATCTCGTCGGTTGCGCACCCGCGCAGCGCGTCGACTTCGTCAGCGGTGAGTGCAAAGTGTACGCCTCGGCCAGCCATCGGCCTTGCCTACACCAAGCGGCGTCGTCGGAACATCCCGAAGATCGGGGACAGCGTATTTCTTAATCTGTCCCCGAAATCGCGCTCCGGTTTCAACGGCTACTTGAGTTCACGGCACTTTCGGAACGTGCACGCACGCCAGTCTTTTTCTTTGGTATCCCACTGCAGGCGCTCGCGACCCTTGAGAGTGCCCAGGATGCGCTCGCCGGTGGCGTTCAGCTCGGCTACCGCGGAACCCGCTTGATGGCCGATGCGGTTCCCATCGGCGTTCACGAAACGCTGCATGAATTGGTAGGGAACCGCGGTGGCCTTGGCCGCCCCCAGCTTTTTTCCCAGCGGCAACCGGTAGATGACCAGCTTGCCGTTTCCGCCGTCGCCAACGAACAACCGGGTTCCGTCATTGAAGGCGATGGTGCGCGGCGAGTGCGTCGAGAACTTGAGTGTTCCCAGGCGCTCCGTCGACACATCAAGGGGATCAGACGGGTTCAGCGACGCGCGCAACACGACGAGCGTAAACCCAGCCCCCCGGCCGTTGGCGGTTAGCACCACGTCCGACTGAGTGTAGTCCGCATCAAATCTCACAACCGGCTCGAAGAACGTCGAGCGCGTTGCCAGGCCGTCCCCGGGGCGCCAGCGCCACACGGCCGAATTCAACACCGCTAGGAGGTACCCGCGCCGGTCGAGCGCCAGCCGAGCGCCTGCGCTGATGAGCGGAACCGGCGTCCCAAGCGCCGTTCTGATCTTGCCGGACGGCTTCAATAGGCTGACGGTCCCCGAATCGAGTCCCACCAGCGCATCGCCGTTGGGCAGGAGGGCGATGTCTTCAACATCGTTGCCAAACGCAACGTAGCGGATCAACGTCGGTGCGCCGGTACTGACGGCTTCGAACCGCCACACGGAGTCATCGTTGCCGCCTGAAAACAGCACGTCGCGCTTCGCGTCGTAGGCGACTGCGTTCTGATCGAAGCCGCGCCCCAGCGCCGAATGCATCACGCCGGTCGAGTCGAAGATCGGGACCTTCGTCTCCCAGTTGCGGATCACGGTCGCGTCGGAGTCGGTCGAATACGCTACCCACTTTTTCGCAGTGTCGATGAACGTCGCATCGTTGACATCATTGCCACACGACAATTCGTGGAGCTTCCCGGTCGACACATCGACCACCGTAGCCGTCTCGTGACGTACCGACGATACCGCCAGCAGTTTGCCATCCGTCGAGAACCGCAGGCGCGATACGGACTTGACCGGCACCTCAACGACCGTCTTCAGTGACGGGAACTCACGAACATGGACAGCGCACTTCTTACGCGTGCAGGCCCCGTACGCGAATCGCTTTCCGTCCGGACTGCTCGCGACATCGCCGCTTGCGTTTGGCACGAGGCGTGCGACGGTCGCCATCGACTCCGACTCGACCAGCCACAGCCCGGGTCGAGCCAAGACGAGGAAGTGATCGCCGGCGCCGATCGGCGCCGCCGCCTCCGCCGCACGAAACCCGAACGTCGCCGGTGCGGGTCCGTGAGCGGTCGGCACGATAGCGCCGGTGATGGGCTCCGGGGACGGGTTCGGCGTAGCGACGAACGTACCGACCGTACCCATCTGCGGCTGCCTCACGCGTTCGACCTTCGCGCTCGGCGGCAACGGCCACTTGGGGGCGGTCTTCACGACGATGGGCGTGGGCGGCACGACCTTCGGCGCGGTGCGCCCTTTAGATCCGAACTTCCGACACGCCAGCGTGGCGAGCAACACGGCGCCGATCGTCATTACTGTGGTGGTCCATCGTGATCGGTCCCCGGGTTTGTGCACGGCAAGGGTCGGTTCAGCTCTGAACCTGTCCCGGGAATTGCGTGTCACGGACAATTGCCGGACGTCACCGATTGGCCTTTGGTCGGCACGCCGTTTGGCACATCGGCGAACGACAGGGCCATCGACTCACAGCTCAGCGGGGTTCCGCACAGC
>JAUIKB010000653.1 GCA_030430975.1 Polyangia bacterium | reverse complement strand
GCTGATCCCGGCCATCGACCTGCTGGGCGATCAGCTACACCGCGGCAAGCATCAGTTCTGGCTCGTGACCAACACCCAATTCACCTCAGACGCCCGAACCTTCGGAGCTCATCACGGGCTGCGGCTGATTAGCTGGGCGTACCCCGAAATGGGAAACCTGCAGGACCTCATTGAGTCGTCGGGCGTGCACCCGATCACCTGCTTGACGAGTCTCAAGCGCGCCGCTGTCAAGCCACTGCTGGAGCAAGGCGTGGTGCTTTGTCGACAGTTGGATTCGCAGGCTCTCGACCCGCTGAAACTGACGGCGAGGGAGCGAAAGCGCGTTGAGGCGGAGCTCGATGGCCTACTAGCGCCACAGCAAGCCGCAGAGTGATCGCCGTTGCGGGCTGTTGCCGGCCAAGTCGACGCAGACGCAGTACGAACGGGCGTTTTTGCTGGGATTCACCAGCGATGGCACTACCCTGCGCAACGTGACGAAGACCGACAGCGACGCGGGCGACGGCGAGACCGCTTCAGAGCCGCGAAAAGAGGCTCTCGACAAGCCAAGTAAGGGCGATTCGGCAAAGCGTTCGAAGCCTGATCGAGCTGACGACGAGCCCAGCTCGGAGACCAACACCACCGAGAAAGCCAGCTCCGCCAACCGCTACGGTGAAGCGACCGAAGACACTACGGACACCGACGGTGTAGAGGCCACGAGCAGCGCGGACGACGAAGACGGGAAGACTGCCGACGGCAAGAGCCAAGACGACGAAGACGACGAAGACGAAGACGGCAAGAGCCAAGACGACGAAGACGACGAAGACGACGAAGACGACGAAGACGACGAAGACGACGAAGACGACGAAGACGACGAAGACGACGAAGGCGGCAAGAGCGAAGCGCCACGCGGAGGCGGAACGAAGCGTTCCAAGCCAACTGACGCCGACGCTCGTAATCGAACTGCGACGGTCCCGGCAACCGCCGAACAGAAAGTGCGCGAGGAGGCGCGGCGCTCTCCGTGGGTCTGGGTCGCGCTGGTCGCCGCCTTGGGACTGCTAGGTGGTTTTGCGTACAAGCGGCACGCTGAAAAGAAGGCCGCCCAAGCGGCGGAGGCAGCCTTGCACAGCGGGTGCAAGGCTGGCGACCGCAAGGCCTGCGGGACCCTCTGCTCACGGGTACCTCCCGAGATCGAAGCCTGCCTCAGCCTCGCAGCAGCGATGGCGAAAGACCCCGCTGACAAGCGCGACGACCCGGCGCTAACCAAACTATACGCGAAGGCGTGCCGTCACGACTCAGCAAACGCTTGCGCCCACTACGGTCGAGCTCTGTACAACGGCAGCGGCGTCAAGCGAGACGAAAAGGCCGCGCACGACAACTTGAAAGCGGCTTGCGACAAGGGCGATCCGCTGGGCTGCGCCGGTTTCGGCCATCTGCTCACGACCGGCCGCGGCGGCGTCAAAAAGGACGAGAAACGCGGGATCGACTTGTTCAAAAAGTCGTGCGAAGACGGTGAGCAGCGCGGTTGCGCGTGGCTCGGCATCGCGTACCTAAATGGTATCGGTCTGGAAAAAGATGCTAACAAGGCATACGAGCTCTTCGAAAAGGCCTGTGACGAGGACGTAGACCGGGGCTGCCTCGGCAAAGCGATCATGACGTACGATGGCGTCGGCAGTGTCAAACGCGACGCCAAGACCGCCATCAAGACATTTCGCAAGATCTGCAACTCCGACAGCAAGGACGCCTGCGTCTACCTCGCGATGGCGTACATGACGGGGCAAGGCGTCGACCGGGATCCGGTTCGCGCGGCAGCCTACCTCGAAGAAGCATGCGAGGCGAAACGCCCGGAGCCACGCGGATGCTTCTTGCTAGGCCAGCTGTACACCAGCGGGGCTGGTGTTCAGAGAGACGCCGCCAAGACGCTGCGATACTTCCAACGAGCGTGCGACAACGACCTAGCGGAGGCCTGTCTCGCTGTCGCCCAAGCCAAGATGTCGGGCGCACTCGGCGGCAAGCCCGACATCGACGGCGGCGTCGAGATCATCGAGGACGCTTGCAAGAAGAAGAAGAGCGACGCAGCGTGTACGCAATTTGCGATGTTGCAAATGAAGGGTGCCGGCAAACTCGAGCGAAACGTCGACGAAGCGAAGACACAGGCTAAGGCTCTCTGTAAGCGCGATGTTGCGTCGGCGTGCAGCCTGCTGGCTGGCATGTACGCCGAGGGCGTATTCGGTGAGCCGAACCCTAAGAAAGCAGTTAGGTACTTCAAGAAGGCCTGCGACGGCGGCGACGGTAACGGCTGCGCCTTCTACGGCGCACAGATCGCCGACGGCAAAGGGGCGAAGCGCGATCTGAAACGCGGCATCAAGCTAATCGCGAAGTCGTGCGAAAAAATGGGCTCGATCCAGGGGTGTTCGATGTATGCGCGCGCCCTGGTCATGGGAGCGGAGGGCCTCGACGGCGCCAAGAAGGGCGCCGGGATCGCTGAGGGGCTTTGCGCTCAAGGCGAGTTCAATTCCTGTATGCTGGCCGCCGCCGCGTACATGGACGGGCGTGGCGTAAAGAAAGACAACAAGCGCGGAGCGACATTCGTCGTGTTTGCTTGCGAAAACGGCTTCGAGCCCGCCTGTCGGGCGCAGAAAAAGCTGTCTCAGACGCTGGTTAAGCAAGTCAAGGCCCAACTCTCGCAGGCGATGGAACAGCTCAAAGCGCGGGCGCCGCAAGTGGGCGCCAAGCAGCCCAAACTGACGGGCCCCTGACCGGCTACGATACTCGAAGACTTTGGGCTACACTGAGGTGAAGGCGCTGCCTGATCCCGCAATGCAACCTCTCTATCGGTACGTAGCAGTCATCCCAATCGCGCTCGGCGCGCTGCTCTGGGGCTGCGGCGACGAAGGGGTTATCGCGACGAACGAACCGGAAACCCCGCCATCGGTCGGCGGACAGGGCGGTGGACCAGGCGTGGGCGGCGTGCCGGGCCAAGGCGGGACCTGGCCCGCGGGTCCGGGCGGCGCGATGGCAGCCGGCGGAACCACGTCGGCGGGAGCCGGTCCAGGCGGAGCGGGCCCGGGCGGCGCCGGACCAGGCGGTGCTGGCGGAACGGCCCAGGGCGGCGTGGGCGGCGTGACTGGAGGGTGCACGAACGGGCAGATGATGGACCTAGGCGCCTGCGCGCGATGCGGTCGCAACGTCCAGCTGTGCGAAAACAACCAGTGGAGCGCACCGATGTGCGTTGACCAAGGTGTCTGCGAAGCGGGTGTCACCGACCAGGAGGCGTGTGGAAACTGCGGCACCCGAATTCGGACGTGCTCGACCTTGTGCGAATGGGGTACGTTCGGCGCCTGCAGCGGCCAGGGAGAGTGTGCCCCGGGCGCTGAGACAACGACCGGTTGTTCCGATCCGTGCCAAGCGAAGACCTGCGGGTCGAACTGCACATTCGGCGCGTGCGGGCTCAAGTCTGGCGCTACCTGCGAATTCAACGGCGGCTCGAACTTCCAGTGCTGCGGTGCTGGCAAGTGGCAATTCTGTAGCTCATCTACTTGCACGTGGTTTCCATGCCAGAGCTGCCAGGGCAACTGCAGCTGCTCGTAACCTCGCATAGATAAGCGCCACGCCCGCACCGTCACGCTTTGACGCCTCACCAAATCGGGCGCTACTCTGTAACGAATGACGGCGGCGACGGCAGACATGGACCAGCGGCGAGTCCGCCCGCCGATCGCCATCGCTCTCAGCGCGTTCGCGGCGGCCATCGGATTCCCGACGGGCTATGCGGCGATGGGCGGCTTTGCCGTACCAAAACCAGCACCCCCGGCGGTTGCCCCAGCCCAACCGGTCGTGCCACCCACGCCGGCTTCGGTCGCGGCGTCGCCCAGTGCGGCGCCTGCGCCCACCGATGGCAACCTGGTCGTAAAGAGCACCGAAGACCTCACGGTGTTCATCGACGGTAAGAACGTGGGTGAAACGGGCACGAGCCTGACAGTCCAGTGCGGCAAGGTATCGGTTCGTGTCGGCGAACTACCCGGCCCGGAGTGGCGCTCCGAGGCGAAACAAGTCGACGTGGAGTGTGGCGGCACGACCCGAGCCACGATCGCGCTGACCGACAGTCCGGCGCTTGCGCAGGATGTTGCTGTCGACACGATCACGGTCACGGCCCGAAAACGCGAAGAGAACCTTCAGACCGTTCCCATTGCGATCACGGCGCTCACAGGCGATGCGCTGGAAAGCCGCGGTGCGGGCAATATTGATGACGCCGCGCGCTTCGCGCCGAACGTCGCTATCGGCTTTGCCAGCGGCGGCTCCGGAGGCGGTACAAACTCCGATATCTTTATTCGCGGCATTGGACAAACAGACTTCCTTGTCACCACAGATCCGGGCGTCGGCC
>JAUIKB010000652.1 GCA_030430975.1 Polyangia bacterium | reverse complement strand
ATCAGCGTCGACTTACCGTCGTCAACCGAGCCGCAGATAACGAATCGCAGCAGCTCCTTGTTCTGGTGTTGTTGAAGGTATCCGAGGATGTCCTTCTCGATCAGTTCGCTTTCCGAGGTGTACATGCCTAGAAGTACCCCTCGCGTTTCTTGGTTTCCATCGAGCCGTCTTCATCGAAATCGATCAGCCGTCCTTCGCGCTCTGAGAAGCGAGTGAGCAGCATCTCTTTGATCACCTCTGGCAGAGTATCGGCACTCGAACGCACGGCACCGGTCAGCGGATAGCACCCGAGCGTCCGAAAGCGCACCATCTCATGCTTTGGTTCCTCGCCCGGGCGTAGGCGCATGCGGTCGTCGTCCACCATGATCAATGTTCCGTCGCGTTCCACGACGGGACGCTTTGCCGCGAGGTACAGCGGCACGATCGGTATGTTTTCTAGGTGGATGTAGAGCCAGACGTCCAGCTCCGTCCAGTTGGACAGCGGGAACACTCGGATGCTCTCGCCTTTCTTGATCTTTGCGTTGTACAGATTCCAGAGTTCGGGTCGTTGGTTCTTCGGGTCCCAGGTGTGATTTTCGTCCCGAAACGAATAGATGCGCTCCTTGGCGCGCGATTTTTCTTCGTCGCGCCGCGCGCCACCGAATGCGGCGTCGAACCCGCCGTCGGTGAGCGCTTGCAAGAGCGCGTGGGTCTTCATCACGGTCGTGTACTTGTTGCTGCCGTGGTCGAACGGGTTCATGTCGTCCCGCACGCCTTGCTGGTTGGTGTGCACGATCAGGTCGAGCCCGAGTTCCCGGATGTAGCGATCGCGGAACTCGATCATCTGTCGGAACTTCCAAGTCGTGTCGACGTGAAGCAGTGGGAACGGCAGCTTGCCCGGGTGGAAGGCCTTGCGCGCCAGCCTCAGCATGACCGAAGAATCCTTACCGATTGAGTAAAGCATCACGGGGTTGTCGAACTCAGCGGCAACTTCCCGGATAATGTGGATACTCTCGGCTTCAAGCTGCCTGAGATGACTCAGTTTTGTTTTGTTCAGGCTGTCCACGGGTTCCGACGGAATAGCCTTTCTCCGCCGTGCAGGCGGCTAAAAAGCGGGTGTGGCATGGGGCCAGCCCCTGGCGATAGCAAGCGACTGGCCGACATGCAGTGTAACTGCTCTATTTAGTTCGATATTTCGTGATGCGAGCGATGTTGTTGACCAATCTAGTCGGGTATCGGGGGCGCTGATGCGTGGCGGATTTGGGTCGTTGTTGCTGTCGTCGCGAAGTGTCCGCTTTCCGCCGGCCACGTCGGCGGACTCCGAAGGTCTGGTTGCGGTCGGTGGAGATCTAAAGCCTGGGCGCCTGCTCGAGGCATATCGGTGTGGAATTTTTCCCTGGTACAACGGTGGCGTGCCGCCCCTATGGTGGAGCCCCGATCCACGCGCCGTCTTCGAGTCTGTTCACGTGTCGCGGTCGCTCCGCCGTCGGCTACGCAAGGGGGGATTTGAAATCGGGTTCGATCGAGATTTTCGGCGAGTGATGGAGCTGTGTGCGGATCGAGACGAGACGGGCACATGGATTCTGCCCGAGATGGTGGACGCCTACGCGGAGCTACACGCCCTCGGGCATGCACACAGCGTCGAAGTCATGAGCGAAGGCGAGCTGATCGGCGGGCTGTACGGTGTTCAGGTTGGGGGACTGTTCGCGGCCGAGTCGATGTTCCATCGTCGCACCGATGCATCGAAGATCGCCCTGGCGTGCTGTGTGGAGGGGTTTCGTGCGTCGGGTATCGGACTGTTCGATGTGCAGTTCTTGACGGATCACCTAGCGACGCTCGGCGCGGTTGAAATTTCACGCGACGAGTACCTGGCACGCCTGAAGGCGTGTGTTGAACGCGAGGTAAGTCTTGATGAGCACGACCTGCAGCGCGGGTTGGAACTCGCATGCGCGGGGTAGCTCGGATGCTCTGGGCCCGTGGTGGCGCTGGTCGCAGATTCGTCGCAGCGCTGCCGCTCTTGGCGTCGCTGGGCTGCACGCGGCGTCCAAGTGCCCAGCTCACCGGCGAGTGCCGTGCGCTCGGCGAGGGGAAAACAGAGAACGCCACCGTGCGCATATTGCGAGGTTCGGTTGTAGCCGAAGGCAAGGTCCGCAAAGCGGGACGGCCTCGCGACTGTGCGGACAGCAAGAAGGCATCGACGGCGTTCTGCTCCGCGAACGCGGCCTTATCTGCAGCCCCGGCATGGCTTCGACCGTCCGGGCGGCTGGATGTCCACCTCGCGGCGAGCAACGGTGGCGCGGCGAGCGCGCCAGTAGAGGTGCTGCGAGGCGATGGGGCGTTGCTGTTGCGCGCGACCGGTCCGGCCACGCCCGATGTTTGGATGCATGAACTCGTGCATGTGCGTATGCATCCGCGGCTGCCCAACGGGCTAGCCGCGCGGCGGACGGCGCGCGCTCTCGAGGAGGGGATCGCGGACTACGTCGCAGCGGTCGCGGTGGACTCGCCGTCGGTGGGCGCGACCAAGGAGCGGCGGCGGCTCGATCTGCCGGCGTTCGGCGCAGCGGAACGCTGGGCGCAGCTGGCTATCGCCAAGCGCTTCGACCCCCACCCGCTCGGTCTGCTGCTCGCGCGTCGTCTGTACGGTGCTCTTAAGCTCAGCGCGCCGCACGCCCGCAGCATGCTCAGGGCTGGGCGGCAGGTGACCTGGGAAAATGCATCCACTCCCGGCGCGGTCGCCAGCGCGTTCGTCGCAGTGTGTACGGCGTCAGATTGCCCCGCCGTTCGCGCGGTATTGTTCGCGTGGCTGCCGGAGGAGCTACGAGATTCGGCACCCTAGGGCAGTTCGACGGCGCCGGCGGTACAGCCGGATGAAGGACGAGGTTCGCCGCGTTGGTCGAACGCTGGACAACCCGTGCCAGCCCCCTTGGCCGGGCTAGACGCTCCGGGCATGAGCGTTGGAGTAGCGCCGCCATTGTCGGCGATGGTTCCGAGCAGCGCGTCCGACCAATCGATGTTGGCCGTACAAGGATTATCGTCCTGGTTACTCGGCATTCCGTCCTCGCCGACGCGTTTGCGCGGCCACTGAAGGTTACCGCTGCCGGGCAGGGGACTGCTCACGTTGCACGTCATGGGCGTGTACGGGTGAGTGTCGCGGTTGTTAACAAACAGCGTGTTATTGACGGTGATGGTGCCGCCGGAAATCGCCGCTCCGAAGAACGCCGCCATTGCGCTGGAGTCGAAGCCGCCCACCGCCTCGTTCTCGGCGAAGGTGCAGTTTTGGATCGTTCCCGGCCCGTTGTAGCCGACCGCGCCGCCTAGACCGCGGTCGGCTTTGTTTTGATAGAAGGTCGAATTCGTGATGTTGAGAGTACTGCCGTGGGGGCCCTGCTCGAGGCGCACGGCGCCGCCGTTGCCGTTGGCAACGTTGCCCGAGAAGGTGGAGCCTGTGATGACGAGGTCCATGTCCTGCGTGTAGATCGCACCGCCGCCCTCGGTTTCGTTTTGGTCGAAGTGGCAGCGGTCGAACGTGGTGGTCTCACGTTGCGAGTTGGGAGTGCGAAACACCGTGCCAAGCGCGCCGCCGGTGTTGTTAGCAAACGTCACTCCGCAGAACGAGACGCGCGCGACGGAGTTGCCGTCGATCACCACAGCGGCGCCGTTGCCGCCTGCGCCGCCCTGCTTGTCGTGGTTGAAATTGCCGCACTCGTTGGCTCCGCCAAAATTGGCGCCGGTACCGGTGGCACGGTTATTGGAGAACGACGTGTTCACGAAGATGCCGTCGGACTGAAGCAGGCCGACGCCTCCGCCATTCGAGCCTTCGTTGCCGTCGAAGCTACTGCCGACGATGATGACTTCTTTGCTGCCCAGCGCGTAGATGCCCCCGCCCCCGGTGTCAGGGCCCGGGGTAGCTGCCTTGTTGTTGCGGAACGTAACGTCCAGCACGTGAAGCACTCCGTCGCGAACGAAGATCGCGCCGCCCTGACCGTCTTTGTAGCCGTGCGCGCAGCGCGGTTTGCTCGGGTCCGGTGGCGTGAAGTCCGATGCGGGTGCCTCAGCGTTTTGCAACGTGATGTGCTGCAGTGTGAACACCGTGTCGGTCTTGCGGTAGTCGGGGGAGTTGAATGAAAAGATGCGGACTCGACGCCCCGAGGTGCTTCCGCCGTCGAGTGTGACGGTGTTGCCTCCGTCTACCGTGACGTTCTTGTCGAGCGGCAGATCGATCGTCTGGGTGATGTCGATCGTGGTCGGGCCGCCGCAGTCGAACGTGATGGTGCCGCCGGCTGACACCGCCGATTGCAGCGCGGCCGTCGTGCAGCTGGCGGGGCTACCGGTTCCCACGACCTGATCGGGCGCCGAGGTGTCGACAGCGGCGATGGGCGC
>JAUIKB010000651.1 GCA_030430975.1 Polyangia bacterium | reverse complement strand
AAGCCGGCAAGGGCGGAAAGTAGGCGATCGATGTCCAACCGAATCGAAGGTCGAGAGCGGCGTAAGCTGCGCACCCGACGCAACATCTCCGGCACCACCGAGCGACCACGTCTGTCGGTCTTTCGTAGCGCGCGCCACATTTACGCCCAGGTCGTGGACGATACGACTGGCAAGACGGTCGCTGCGGCCTCGACGCTGTCGAAGGATCTGCGGGGAACGTTTAAAGAAGACGACAAGATCGCTCAGGCCAAGAAGGTCGGAGCGCTAGTCGCCAAGATCTGTTCAGACAAGAAGGTCGAGAAGGTCGTTTTCGATCGCAACGGCTACCTTTACCACGGGCGCGTTAAGGCTCTCGCTGACGCCGCACGGGAGGCCGGGCTCAGCTTCTAAGCTGACCGGAGAAAATCATGGCATTCGATCATCTAGACGAAGAGCGGCTCAAAGAGCGCGTCATTCACATCAACCGCGTTTCTAAGGTCGTCAAAGGCGGACGGCGCTTCAGCTTCTCGGCGCTCGTCGTCGTAGGAGACGAGGCAGGGCACGTCGGCGTCGGCTATGGCAAGGCGGGCGAGGTTCCCGAAGCGATCCGCAAGGGCAACGACCGAGCACGCAAGAACATGTTCAAGGTGCCGATGATCGGCGCGACGATCCCTCACAACATCATCGGCGAGTTCGGCGCGGGTCGCGTCCTGCTTCGGCCGGCCGCGCCCGGTACGGGCGTTATCGCTGGCGGTCCGGTCCGCGCGGTCGTCGAGTCCGCGGGGATCCAGGACATCCTGACGAAGTGTCTGGGGTCGACCAACAAGCAGAACGTGGTGCACGCGACGATCGCTGCTCTCAAGCTGCTGTGCTCTCCGGAAGAGCTCGCTTCGCAGCGCGGCGTCTCGGTTGACGACGTCGTCGAGGATTACCCCGTACTGCAGGTCTCCGGCAAGTCGACCGAAGGGAGCTCGATTGTCGCGAGCAGTGGCCAGCTCCAGGGAGTTGATCAATGAGCACGGTTTTAGTCGTCAAGCAGGTTGCCAGCACGATCGGTCGTCCCCATCCTCAGCGGAAGGTGCTGAAGGGGCTTGGCCTGCACGGCATTGGTACACAGGTTGAGGTGGCCAATACCCCGTCGTTTCGCGGGATGGTCAAGAAGGTCCTCCACCTCGTAGAGGTTCAGGAGAAGAAGGCATGAGCGACGTATTATCCAGGCTGACCAGCCCGCCCGGTGCCAAGCATCGAGAGCGGCGTTTGGGTCGTGGCGCTGGGAGCGGTCTAGGCAAGACCTGCGGGCGTGGCCAAAAGGGCCAGAAGGCGCGTAACCCGGGAAACATCGGCAAGACCCACTTCCAAGGTGGACAGACGCCTATCCAGCGTCGCCTTCCCAAGCGCGGTTTTCGCGTGCCGTTTCCCGTTGTGACGCAGGCGGTCAACGTTTCGTCGCTTGAGCGGTTCGACAAGGGCACCGAGGTGACGCTTGAAAAGCTTCGCGAAGCACGGCTCGTTCAGCGAGCCGGTGCGCGCGTCAAGATCCTCGGTGACGGAGACCTTACGAAGGGTCTGACCGTCCACGCGCACTTGTTCAGCAAGTCCGCGGTGGCGAAGATCGAGAAGGCCGGCGGCAAAGTCGTCAAGGTTCCGGTTGTCGCCAAGAAAGAGGAGGCTGCGAGCTGACGCGCTAGGCGCGCGACACCTCCACATTCCTGCCCGCCGCTATGGCCATATTCGCCGGCTTTTCCAACATTACCAAGGTCCCCGAGCTGAGGCGCCGCATCGCCTTCTCGCTCGGGGTGCTGGCTATTTACCGTATCGGCGTGTTCATCACGACCCCGGGCGTTGACCGCACGGTCATGCGTCGCGTCGTCAGCGGCCAAGGTGGCTTGCTGGGGCTGTTCAACCTGTTCAGCGGCGGCGCCTTGTCGAACCTGTCGATCTTCGCCCTCGGCATCATGCCGTATATTTCGGCGTCGATTATCATGCAGCTGCTCGGCATGGTCTCGAAGCAAGTCGAGGAAATGCGAAAAGAGGGCGAGGCTGGCAGGCGCAAGCTTGAGCAGTTTACTCGCTACGGCACGATCGGCTTGTCGTGCTTTCAGTCGTTCGGCGTCGCCATGTATTTGGAAGGCCTAAACAACACCGATATGGGCGGTGGTCGTTTCGGCGACGTAGTTTCAGATGCGGGCTGGGGTTTCCGGTTGACCACCATGATCACGCTGACCAGCGGTACAGCGTTCCTCATGTGGATGGGCGAGCAGGCGACCGAACGCGGAATCGGCAACGGCATCTCGCTGCTCATTCTGGCGTCGATTCTAAGTGGCATCCCGGGCGGGATAGGCAGCTACTGGGCCGCCCAGGCAGGCGAGATTCAGCCGCTCAACCTCGCTCTGATCCTCAGCATCATCTTGGTGTGCGTCGCCACTGTCGTGTTCTTCGAACGCGCTCAGCGACGCATTCCGATTCAATACGCAAGAAGACAAGTCGGCAGACGGGTGTACGGCGGTCAGCAGGCGCACCTGCCGCTGAAGGTCAACATGGCGAGCATGATCCCGCCGATCTTCGCGTCCAGTTTGCTGATGTTTCCGGCGACGCTCGCGAACTTCAATGTGCCGGGCATGAGCGGATTCAGCGCGGTGCTCAACCGTGGTGACTGGGTATTTCAGACCTGCTTTGCCGCGTTGATCATCTTCTTCTGCTTCTTCTACACGGCGGTCACGTTTCAACCCGTCGATGTCGCTGACAACTTGAAGAAGCAGCAGGCGAATATTCCTGGCATCCGACCAGGTCGACAGACCGCCGAGTATATCGATCGCGTCTTGACGCGTATCACCGTAGGCGGCGCGATTTACGTCGCGGCTATCTGCGTCGTGCCTTCCGTAGTCGCGCAAGCACTCCGGTTCCCGTTTCAGTTCGGTGGCACCAGCTTGATGATCGTGGTCGGCGTCGCGCTGGAGACGGCTAACCAGATCGAAGCTCACTTGATCACGCGCAGCTACGAGGGTCTGACGGGTCCGCGGACGACGCGATTGAGCGGACGTAGACCGGCATAGAGGTGGGGAGATGAGGATTGTATTGGTAGGGCCGCCGGCGAGCGGTAAAGGCACGCAGGCGAAGATCTTCGTCGAGCGGCTGGGCGTGCCCCAGGTTTCGACCGGGGACATGCTGAGGGCGGCCAAGAAGGCGGGCACCGAGCTTGGCGTCGAAGCCGCTAAGTACATGAGCGCCGGCAAGCTGGTTCCGGACGAGGTCGTGATAGGCCTGGTGCGTGAGCGTCTCCATGAAGAGGACGCCAGCAAGGGCTTCATTCTCGATGGCTTTCCGCGCACCGAGGTTCAGGCCGACGCGCTCGACGCCCTGCTGTCTTCGATCGACAAGCCCCTCGACGCCGTCGTTCAGATCGATGTCCCCCGCGACCTACTGGTCGAACGCGCAGTGCTTCGTCGCACCGACAAACGGACTGGACAGATCTACCACCTCAAGTACAATCCGCCGCCCCCCGACGCCGAGCTCGATCATCGGGCCGACGATCAGGAGGACCAGGTCAACCAGCGTCTCAACGACTACGAGACGATGACCTCAGCTCTTCTGCCGTATTACGAAAAGAAGGGCCTCCTACGTCGGATCGACGGCGTAGGGAAACTCGACGAAGTCACTGAGCGAATCGCTGACGCACTAGAAAAGTCGGCATCGTAATATTAACCACAACGAATAATCGAGGAGTCAACACTGGGAGAGCAAAGCGGAGTCATAGAAGAGGTATTGCCAAAAGCGATGTATCACGTGCGACTGGATGACGGTCGTCGGGTTCGCGCAGGTGTTACTCCGGGACTCCGACACTCAACCGTAAGACTTCTCAAAGGCGATCGGGTTTCAATCCGCGTTGCCGAACACGACCCCAACCGGGGTCACATTCTGACCAAGCTCTAACTGCTCAAGTCCAAACAGCCTCAGCGGCATAAGGCGGCACCCATGAAGGTTCGTCCCAGCGTTAAGAAAATCTGTGACAAGTGCAAAATCATCCGACGCAAAGGCGTCGTTCGGGTCATTTGCACCAACCCTCGCCACAAGCAGCGTCAGGGCTGATCGTGACATTCATTAGCCTGCCTTTGCATATCCTGGAGTATCGATAATGGCTCGTATCGCTGGAATAGACCTCCCCCGTCGTAAGCAGCTCGTCTACGCGCTGCCCTACATCTTCGGGGTCGGCAAAAAGACCTCGAAGGAAATCTGTGCTCGCGCCAACGTTCCCGAGGATCGCAAGGTCGAGGAGCTGTCCGACTCAGAGGTGAAGTCGATCCGCGACATCATCGAGAATCACTATAAGGTCGAAGGCGACCTTCGCCGCGAAGTGCAGCAGAACATCAAGCGGCTCATGGACC
>JAUIKB010000650.1 GCA_030430975.1 Polyangia bacterium | reverse complement strand
CTTCTTCGAGATTTCCGAGGACGTGCTGGTGACGGGCAACGTGCTGGTGGACAACGACAAGGGCCTGCGCGTGCTCAACGCGGCCGGCGTGCGCGCCGTGCACAACACCTTCCTCAACAGCCGCGCTTCCTTCGAGCGCGACGGGCGCGGGGACGGCGACGACCATTTCGGCTGGCACGTGACCACGGGTCCCGGGGTCGAGGAACGGGACCGGCACGTGTTTCTCAACAACCTGCTGGTGGCCGATGTCGGCCATCCCCATCCGCTGCTGCAGTTCCAGCAGCCGGAGGCCTACTGCGAGCGCCTGCCGGAGGCCATGGCGGTTCCGTCGCACCCAGCGGTTGGTTCACTAGTCTTCAACACACAGGCGAGTTCGCGCTTGGGTGTGTTGGGCGCTCGGGTTGCCAACCCGTAGCGACGCCGCACCGACCATGTTACCGCCTGGGTTATGCATCGCCCAGCTCTCGCTCTCTTTGGCCTCTCGATCGTCGCGGCAGGCGGCTGCGGAGGCGCACCGACCCCCGCCGCCGAACCACCTGCAGGGGAACCCGCGACCGCGGCGACCACCGACGAGTCCAACCTGTCGACGCCAAACGCACCGGCTTCCACCGCGCCCGCCGCTACGCCAACCGCCAACGCGAGTGGCCCCGCGTCACACCCACCCTGCCCAGCCGACTCCGCCATGGGCGACGAGTGCCCACTGTCTAGCGGCAAGGGAGTTTGCTACAACGGCCACTGCCTGTCACCCGCCGCGTGCAAGAAATACTGCGCGGATAGCACGGCTGGCCTGTGTCCCGCCGACGTCGCGGACGCCGACTGCGCGAAACACCCAGACGTCGCCGACGAGTACGAGGCGTGCATGGGCGGGCTGTGCGGCGTCCTGATCAACTGAGCGCGCGCCACACGTCCTACCGTTCACGTTGGGCAGCGACGGGCAGCTTTCGTCGAGCCAGTGAAAGTGCGTCTGACTGGTCGGGTTGTAGCAGCGCCGAAGCGCTGACGTGGCGCGCGCTCGTTAGCTACGTGAGTCCAGTGCGAGTGTTTCGAGTCTGCCCGCCGCTGCCTGAGACCGATCCGCCGCTGTCATCGCTCGATCGATTTCACTGACCCACAATCCACAGAACCCGCGCACAGCGTCGTGCGCTCCGATATCACGGGCCAACCGTCGAGCCACATCGAACCCCAGCGTCGCCGTCAGCCGCAGCGCTACCTCCGGCGGCGTGAACGGATTTAGCACGAGCGTGCGACGCACCGCTGGATGGCGAATGCACGCCGGACGGTCGACGATCATCTGTACCAGCTCGGGCGTGGTGGGGCGGCGCCGCGCGATCGTCACCAAGTCCCGAACGTGAATCAACGGCGCGTTGAGCACCCGACCGATAAAGTGCGGATCCGGATCCCACAGCACGGCGTCGAGGGCGTGCGCGAATCCTGGACCGCGGGCAAAGTAGTCGTTTGGCTGGCGGCGTGTCAGCACGCTCAACACCTGACGACGGGTCGTCGCTACCCGCGCATCGGACAGCCGCGCGCCGCGCAGCAACTGCTTGCGTGGCGCCGCCGCCTGAAGCCAACCTTCGATCAGCGGGAAACGGCCATCCGCGTTCTGCTGCAGCTCCAGCGCCAGCTCCCGCCCGTCGGTGCGCGCCAGAGCGATCCCGCACGCCGCTAAGCTCGCGGCGATCCGCGTGTCGCTCGGCGCTTCGCACAACAGACCATTAAGCTGTTCGACACAGCGTTCCACATCACGTCGCATGCGAGCCGACGCCGCGGTCACGCGCAGCGACAGGTCGGCGATCGCGCCTAGCGGGCGTAGATCCGAGGATTCCACTCCCCGTCAGTATAGATCGCCGTTTCAAAACGTCCCGACTAGCCCCGCGCGGAACCCTTGCGCATTGAAATCGAGTGCCGGAACGAAAGAAACCGTGGTGGGCGGCGGCGGCTCGTCCTCGTACGCAATCAGTGCCGCGTCGACCACGACCGATGTGACTAGCCCGACTGCTCCAACTAGATACCCCCAGAGTGCCGCCCACAGCCTGCAGTCGCTCTCGCGGTTCGGACTACAATCGTTCTCGAGAACGGTGGCTACCACTCCACCCGCCGCCACGCTACCGGCGCGCATTCCAAGGCTGCCCCACGCTTTGCCTTCGTGCCCGTGAGCGGCGTGAATGATGGGGGTCGCAAACGGCAATGCAACCAGTCCGAACACCGTGACGACAGACAAACCATCAGCGATCAACGTCTGCCATCCGTACCAGCGCCGTTCGACCTTCAGAGAACGGTAGTGTGCCGCGTAGACCACAGGTGTCCTAGTTTTGAACTCACCACCTTCTTCGGAGTGTCCGCCTTCCGGCGAAGCCGCGACCGGCGCTCCCTCCACATCCGTTGACCCTTGGGCTGAAATCGACAGCATCGGTGCGATCGCGGTCGCCGCCACCACCCAGACGCACCTGCTCCATGTTCGCATGACCTTCGTCAATGCAAACCCCGAGCCGACCAACACCGGTAGTACACTCGCCGCGTGACCACGCGTGAATCGGGGGTGATCGACGGCAGGTACGTCTACTTCGAAGAGGTTCACCCCGAGTTCTACAACTATTTCGTGCTCGCAGAACCGGCGGCCGTGGAGCGCTTCCGTACCGAAAACGGCCTCCCAGCGGATCTGCTGTCGGAGTTCACAACCAGCGACTTCGGCGACGCCATCGTTAAGCAGGGCGTGCTGATTCCAATGGCCAGCATCGGTCCCGATTATTACGACATCGTTTTCTCGAACGCCAAACACCCGGCGCTCTTGTCCATGGACGACAACCGCATCGCGCTGACCGCGGATGGCTACGTGGTGAATGTCGTCGACGGCTGCCTGCGACTATTCAGCCTGCACTACCTCAAGAACTATGGGCCGCACGCGGTCGAGTCGATCGAAACGCTGTCCCACGAGTACAACCAACCGCGCCACGAGCTAGCGCCCGGGCGCTACGCGCTCACCATCCTAGGCGGACACCGCGGCGAGTACCGAACTCCGACCTACGAGTTCCGTTTCCGAGCTGATCCGGACGCAGCGTTCTCAGGCAACGTTAACTTCGATTTCAACCTGGATGAAGTAGCCGACTCGAGTCCGGCTACAGCGACTTCGCCAACTGCATGAGCCGACCGGCTCGCTGACGATAGCCTTCCTCAGTCGTATCCGAGTGCAGCGTCTTGGCGGCAACCTTGCTCGCCGACTGCAGCCGCTGCTGAATAGCCTTGGCCAGGTGCGCTTTCACGTCCCCCCAGTTCCCCGCTCGCTTGCCTTCGACGACGATGCGACGCGCGGCCGCCACATCCCCCGACTCGGCGATCGAAACCGGCGCCGCGATGTCGAACGTCACGTCCCGCTCGAGCAGTTGCACCACGATATCTAGGCCCGCGCCCGAGGCGTACACCACGGGCGCGTCACCAAGCGGTAAACCCGACGCCAGCAGCCGTGTGGCGACCGCGTGTGCACGCTGTGCGAGCGCCGCCACCAGCACCGTCGAACGACCCGAGATGATTTGATCGATCGGATAGTCACCGCGAAGCACCGCCTCCAGCAGGGTCACATCGTCTGTCCGCGCGGCCGCCAACATCGCCAGGCGCCCTGCGCGCGCTTGATCACGCTCGCCGCGATACGTACCCGCCGCCACGACGCCTCGCCAGTCAAACACGCTCGCTCGCACCAAGTCGTCGAGCTGCGCCGCAAGCTCCGGCTCCGCAGACCTCATCGCGTCGATCGCGCGAACCGTCTCTCTGCCTCGGGCGTACTCGTCACCCCCCTCCGCATACGGATCGTCGTCCAGCGCCAGCAGGTCGAACAATTCGTTCACGTCGGCCGCGATAGTGGCAACACTGTCTTCGTTGAGACGCATCTTCCAGCCCGGTGGCAGACCCTGCGCCCACAACAGCACCTGGCCTATTTCCGTTGGCTGCAGCGATACGTAGAGGCGCTCAAGATACTCAAATCCGCCAAAGGGAAGCACCTCCAAACACTCTGGCGGCGGCGTGCCGTTCTCCTCTGCGGCCTCTTCCGCTAGCTCGAGATCGTACTCCATCCACCCGGTCAGATCGCGGTAGCCATCACTACCCGGATAGAACAGCTCGGAAAAACTCGCCGAGTAGCGATGCTCGCCGAACACGATTTCGAGGTCGTAATCCAAGCGCCCGCCAAACGAGACGTCCCAGAGTTCGCGCAGCGCTGACGGGATCGGCACCGACAGCATCTCCTCAACCGTTTTGGCCTGCGCAGGCGTTATCGGGGGCTGGGCGTCGTGAATCAGCTTTCCACGGAACACGGCTAGGCGATGGGACGTGAGGGCAGCCAATTGCTCCTTCGTAAACACGAAATCAGCGT
>JAUIKB010000649.1 GCA_030430975.1 Polyangia bacterium | reverse complement strand
GTTCGTCCAGCTGTTTCGGTGGGGTAGCCTGCTCGTGACGTTGCCGTCCGTGCTTTGGGCGGCGCGACCGTTCTGGCGCGGCGCCTGGAGTTCGTTTCAGGCGCGTACGCCGCACATGGACCTTCCGATCGTCCTAGGGATTTCCGCTGGCTTCGGCTGGGGCGTCTGGAGCACGGTGACGGCCAGCGGCGATATCTACTTCGACTCCGTGACAACGCTGATCTTCCTGCTGCTGGTCGGGCGGTACCTTCAGTCGAGGGGGCAGCGAGCGGCGGCTCAGGCCGCCGAGTTGTTGCTGTCCCTCACGCCGCGTCGTGCGCGGCGTATCGATGCATCCGGCGTCTCCGACGTGCCCGTCGAGGCGTTGTCGCCGGGCATGCGGGTCGAGGTGCGCTCTGGAGACACGTTACCCGCCGACGGCGTCGTGCGGGCAGGCGAGTCGTGGGTAGACGTTTCGTTTCTAACGGGTGAGCCGACGCCGGTGCGATTTCGCCCCGGAGACTCCGTGCATGCAGGCGCTCTGAATGTCGACGGGCGTCTCGAGGTAGAAGTCGAGAAAACGGGTGAAGAGACCCGGCTTGGGGAAATCCTAAGAGAGGTCGAACGCGCTCGCGGGCGTCGCGCGCCGATCGTGCGTACAGCTAATCGCGTTTCGGCCTACTTCGTTACGGCGATCCTCGTGGCAGCGATGGCCGTGTTAGCAAGCTGGCTCTGGGTCGAGCCGTCGCGTGCTCTCGATCACACGGTTGCGCTGCTGGTGATCTGTTGTCCGTGCGCCTTAGGGCTGGCGACACCGCTCGCTATCGACGCGGCGGTCGGGCGAGCGGCGAGGCGAGGCTCGCTGGTGAAGGGTGGGGACTGCGTCGAGACGCTGGCGCGCCCCGCGCTCTGGGTTTTCGACAAGACCGGGACTCTGACGCGAGGTGCGCTGGAGCTGGTGGCGTGGGAGGGCGAGGCTGACGTTCGGGCGTTGGTGGCTGCGGCCGAAGCCCAGACGTCACACCCGGTCGCGCGCGCGCTGTGCGCCGCGCTACCTCGATCCGAGTCCGTCGAGCAGCTGGATGTTAAGCAGCACGTCGGAGGCGGCCTCGAAGTGCTGGGTGAGTCGCCGATGCT
Source organism: Polyangia bacterium (assembly GCA_030430975.1). Lineage (GTDB taxonomy): Bacteria > Myxococcota_A > Polyangia > Polyangiales > Polyangiaceae > JAUIKB01. Next base: position 3,247 of record JAUIKB010000649.1, on the reverse strand, counting down.
GATCGGATCGCCTAGTTTCGTCGGGATGCGGCTCGGCGGACTTCCGGAGGACGTGCAGAGCGCGGTGGACCGCCACGCGCGGCGTGGACGTACGGTAGTACTGGTGAGTCGTGCCGAACGGGTCGTCGCTGTGGCCGCTTTGGCCGACCGACTTCGGGATGACACTGAAGCGGCGCTGCGCGACCTCAGGTCGCTTGGGCATCGTGTGGCGGTTCTGTCCGGCGACGACCAGCGTGCCGTGGATGCTGTTGTGGCGGCTCTCGACGTTGACTTTGAGTTCGCTGTCGGCGGCGCGACGCCGGAGCGCAAGCTCGAGCTGATCGAGGCGCGCGCGGCGGCCGGCCCCGTGGTGATGATCGGAGATGGCGTCAACGACACGGCGGCGTTGGCTGCCGCATCTGTCGGCATCGGGGTTCACGGTGGCGCTGAAGCCTGTCTGGCGTCGGCTGACGTGTTCACGACCCGCCCAGGCCTCGCTCCGCTCGTGACGCTGGCGGAGACGAGCGCCGGCGCACTCGTCGTCATTCGCCAGAACCTAGCGTTTTCGTTGTTGTATAATCTCGTGGGTGCTTCACTCGCGGCTGCGGGATTGATCACGCCCTTAGTAGCAGCAGTCGTCATGCCCATCTCATCGCTGCTCGTTGTCGCCAACTCGTACCGGGGACGCGGAACGCCCGTAGCGTCACCATCTAGTGGTTCGACGCCGGCGCCTCTAGGCGAGCTAGTGGAGGCCGCATGAGCGTGCTGTTTGTGTTGCTTCCGCTCGGCCTTGTTCTAGGCGGAGGCGCGCTGATCGCATGCCTGTGGGCCGTGGGGCGCGGGCAGTTCGACGATATGGAGACGCCGGCGCTTCGGGCTCTGTTCGATGATGACGGCGGGGCTCCGCCGAAGGCCGCGCGAGATGAGAACGCGCAAAATTCGCGCGATGTCTCCTAAAGCCGGACAGGATTGCGCGGATCTTGGCGTTGCGCCCGCTGCCGTCATCCAAGTCGCGCTGAAATCTCGCGGCCGCGCGCCAGAACCTTTCGTGGCATGCGCCGTGCAAACGGGCTGCGCATGAGGGTGCGCCGACTCCTTTGTCCTGTCGACTTTTCCGAGCACGCGGCCTTCGGACTCCGCGCGGCTCAGACGCTTGCGGCGGCTTCAGAAGCCAGCGCGCATTTGGTGCATGTATGGGAACAGCCGAAGTACTCGGGACCCGATGTCACACTGTTGTACGAGCGTGACGGCATCACGCAGTTCGCGACCTTTAGTTTGGCGACGGATCAACGCGACGCCCTACGCGAAGCGCTCTCTCAGGCGCCTAGTGCAACGATTCATGTGCGCGCCGACGCGGGCCGCGCTCATAGCGCCATCGCTACGCTGGCGAGCCTCGGCGACTTCGACGCGATCGTGATCGCGACTCATCGCCGCCGCGGATTCGCGCATTTTTGGCTTGGCAGCGTCGCAGAGAACCTACTGCATGAGGCGACCTGTCCGGTTCTCACCGTGTCTCCAAGCGACACGCACTCTCAGGAGCATCCCATGACCGAAATTAAGAAGATTCTCTGCCCAATCGACTTTTCTGAGGGGGCGGAAGCTGCACTTAACCACGCGGTAGAATTCGCTGAGCGTTTCGATGCGACGGTCGATCTGCTGCATGTGTACGAAACGCCCAGCTATGTGCGACCTGACCTGAGCATCTGGGTTACCGCGCACACTTCTGAGCCGCTGACGAAGTACATCCGGGCGGAAGCCGAGAAGAACATGGAAGAGTTCGGCAAAGGGCTGAACCCGACCGCCAAAGCGCGGGTAGAACAGCAGCTCGTCAAACATGGTGACCCGGCATCTGACATTGGGCGGATCGCAAAAGAGGGGTCTTACGACCTGATCGTGATGGGCACCCATGGTCGCTCCGGGTTCAACCATCTGCTGATGGGAAGCGTCGCCGAACGGGTGGTGCGCCAGGCTCAATGCCCGGTAATGACTGTGCGGCACCCGGACAACAAGACTTCGAAGTGATCTTCGGATCGAGTAGGGGCGACGGAACCGAGCACGTGCGAGTGCCATTTCAAGCTCGGGTCGGTACTGAGGAGCAAGCATGGCAAATCCACGCATAGTCGTCGTCGACGATGAGGCTAACGCCCGCGCGGCGCTCGCGGACCTGTTGAAGGACGAAAACTACGATGTGGTAACAGCTGCCGACGGTTTCAAGGCGCTGGCCAAGATCGAGGATTTCGACCCCCACCTGGTGCTGACCGACCTAAAGATGCCGGGCATGGACGGTCTCAATCTGCTCAATCGATTGCACACCGAGCGACCGGAGCTACCGATTGTGCTGATGACCGCTTTCGGTGCCGTCGACACCGCCGTCGCCGCTATGCGGGATGGCGCGGCGGACTACTTGACCAAGCCGCTCAACATGGACGAGCTGCTGGTCGTCATCGCGCGTGCGCTGGAACGAGCCCGACTGCGAGCCGAAACCCGCTCGTTGAAGCAGCGTCTTCACGAACGCTATCGGTTTAGCAACCTGATCGGTTCGTCTCCGCAAATGCAGTCCGTCTTCAAGACGATCGCACAAGTCGCTCCCAGTCGCGCGTCCGTCCTAATCACCGGCGAGTCCGGCACGGGAAAGGAACTTGTTGCGGCGGCCATCCACCAGCATTCCCCGCGCAAAGAACAGGCGTTCGTCAAGCTGCACTGCGCTGCGCTGGCGGAGACGCTGCTCGAGAGTGAACTGTTCGGTCACGAGCGCGGGGCGTTTACCGGCGCCGATCGGCGTCGAGCTGGGCGCTTCGAGCAGGCGCACCAGGGGACGCTGTTCCTGGACGAGGTTGGCGAGATTCCACCGGCCACTCAGGTGAAGTTGCTGCGATTTCTTCAGGAGCGTGAATACGAGCGCGTTGGCGGCAATGAAACGTTGAAGTCCGATGTGCGTGTCGTTGCCGCCACGAACCGTGATCTGAAGGACCTGGTCGAGCGTGGGCTTTTCCGCGAGGACCTGTTCTATCGGCTCAATGTCATCAATTTGCGCATGCCCGCGCTTCGCGAACGCAAGGGCGATACGGTGCCGCTCGCGACCTACTTCTTGCACAAGTACGCCGAAGAAAACGGCAAGAGCCTGAGCGCCTTTTCGGATGCTGCGCTGACCAGTCTCAACGCTTACGACTGGCCGGGCAATGTACGAGAGCTCGAGAACACGATCGAACGCGCCGTCGTGCTCGCCGAGGGCGATACCGTCGAAGCGCAGCATATTGCTACAGAAATA
>JAUIKB010000648.1 GCA_030430975.1 Polyangia bacterium | reverse complement strand
CCGACGCCGGTGGACGTGGAGCTCGAGGACCTCATCGACTACGACAGCGGGCGACGTTGGATCGTCATGCTGGTGCGCCTGAAGAACGTGCGGATCCAATCCGACGGCTTCAAGTCAGCCGCCGGTCGCTGGAGCGCCAACCTGCTCGTGGCCGGGCAAACACCCGCGTCACTGCCGCGTATTAACAATGCCTTGTTTGCCGTGGACGAATCCGGTCTCGACTTTCCTAAGGGCGCGATCATCGAGGAGGTGGTTGGAGTCGTGAACTTCTTCTATGCGTTCTCGATCTCCCCACGGTCGGTCGCGGACATCAAGATGGCTCCTTCGACGACCGCCGGCTGAGGCTTGAGTCGACTTAGAACCGTTGCGGGCGCCGCGGGCGTCATCGCTAGCGCCTGCGTCGGCTGTGACCCAGCCGCCGTCTTCGGTGGAAGTGATCCGCCCAAGACCCCCTCAGACCAGGCCGGTGTCGACCGCCCGCTCGCCGTCAGGCGTGCCGCCGGCAGACCTGCGCTCACGTCGGTCGAGCGCAGCGGAGATCCGGCTCCGGTTGTGGGCATGGCGGTCGCCACCGTCGACGGTGGCCGCGCCGCCGCGGCCCTCGCAGCGCTGCTCGAGGCACGACTTCGACGCGCTGGCCACAACGTCGACGTGACGCCCAGTCAACTCGGCGTCACGGTGGCTCGACCCGCCGTAACGAGCAATGACGGTCCGGCCTTCGTCCAGGCAGCGCATGCTGCGCTGAGCGAGCCGGTGCAAGTGAACGACCCGGACGTCGGGGTCGCGGCCGAGCGCGCCTTAGCGGCGCAAGCCGACCCCATCGCGGGACGCATCGATCGTGCGCTGGCAAACTGCGTCGGCGGATTGGCCGCCGACCCACGGTCGCCGAAGATCACGGCGAGTCGACTCGAAACGATCCGAAAGAGCGCCGTGCACCCGGAGCGACTCGGCTTCAGCGCGGTCGGGTCGCAACAGCTGCTCACGGCGACGTCCAAGGCGCTGTCACAACTCTCGGATTGGGGTCCCGCGGCAAACGACGCACCCCGATGGCCGGCCGCTGACATCGTGGCGGCCCGCCCACCGGGCGACGGCCCAGCGCGTCTGCGGATCGCCGTTCGACTGGCCAATCCGGGCAGAGGCGTCGCGGCGGCGCGAGCGCTCGCCGACCCGACGGACCGCCTGGGCATGCGCCTGGCCACGTTTGGCCAAGCCTGGTCGCTGCGTTCGATTCACGCCACGACCCACCGCTTCGGGGGCTGCGTCGCCGTCGAAGTCGACGGTGGGGGCGAGCACACCGAAGCGACCGTCGGGACCCTCGCTCGGGCGATTGTCGACGAGGTCAACGCGGCGGCCGCGGGCGCGTCCGACCCAGATTGGGCGCTCGACGAAGCGGTGCTGGCACTTGGCGATGCTGACGCGGCAGCGCGTGCGGCCGCCTGGCGGGGACTCACGACGACCGCACGCCAGCAACCGACTCGGGCCTTGGTCGGCTACACCCCAGTCCGCAACGCCGCGAAGCAAGCCGCGCTGACCGAAGCGTTCGGCCGACCGGGATTCAGCCGGCTCACGACGCGGACTCGCCTCGAAAAGGGCCAGGGCGAACTCTACGCTGTCGCCGCCACGAGCTGCGGCCTGGCCAACGAGAGCGACGCCAATGCCGGCGCGCTCGCCGTCGCGCTGCAAGCGATCAGTCGAGCACCGGCCCCAACGGGCGTGGCGCTCGCTCCGCTGATTCGCGACGATATGATGGGCTTGATCGCCCGAGGTCGCCGTCTGTCGCCCAACGAGACGCCGCGGCGCACCGCCGAACGCGTAGCCACCGCGCTCGGCCAAGCGTTGGCTGCCCGTCCCATGAACGGAGCGGCGGTGACGGCCGCGCGCGAGGCGATCATGGGGGCGCTCGGCGGCAAGCCGCGGCCGGCATACGCCGCGCTGCTCGACGCGCTGAGTCCCGGGCACGTGTCGTGGATAGACCCACGTGGCACCTGGACGACGGCGCAGGGGCTAGGCGCTGACGACGTTGAAACCGCCCGGCGTTCGCTGACGCAGGGACAATTGCGCGTCGCTGTCCTTGCCAACGCTACCCGCTCGCAAGGCGAGGCCGTGCAGCGAGAGCTCGGTCGCTGGCTGCTTGCTGCTCGCAGCGACAGCACCTCGGCGACGTGTCCCGCCATCGCCGCGCCCGGCGCTCGAGCCGGCGGCCACGAAGTATCCGTTACGGGTGCCACCGAGCCGGTCGCGGCGGCCTACGTGGCGGTTCGTGTCGCCCCCACGTCTTTAGCCGAAGCGCGTGTTCTCGAGTGGCTGTTGAACCAACCACGAGGCTGGCTGGCTCAAGCAACCGCGGAGCCCAAGTGGGGTGCTTCAGCGCGGGCCCGGATTCTCAGCGGCGGGCCAGTCGCTGCGCTTGCGATCGCCATTCACGCACTGCCGGAATCCGTCCAACCGGTTATCGCGCAGGTACGAGCGCTGCTCGCTCAGCTCGCTAGCGGCACCGCAACGGCCAGGGATGTCGAACTCGCCAACCGACACCTCCGCGAGACTGCGGAAGCAACCAACCGTACGGCGCTTGGAAGGTTGCTCGCGACCTGGCGAGGCGCAGACGCTCGACCGGCATCGCCCGGTGAATTTCAACGGTTTGCGCGGCTAACGCTCGGTCCATCGAAGCACGTCGTTATCACCGTCCGCGCGCGCGATTAGCCGCCCCCTCGGTCGCGCCGCCGGGTATCTGCCAGTCAGTGTTCATGGTAGTCGGTCAGCCGAAAAGATGTCGCGCCCACAGCAGGTACTAATCCTCGACTACGGCTCACAGTACACTCAGTTAATCGCCCGCCGTGTGCGTGAGAACCAAGTGTACTGCGAGATTCACCCCGGTACTATTTCCCTCGAGGCAATCAAGGAGATCGACCCAGCCGCGATCATCCTCAGCGGTGGCCCTGAAAGCGTCTACGAGGCCGAGGCTCCCAAAAGCGACCCGGGTCTCTTCGAACTCGGTCTGCCTGTCTTGGGCGTTTGCTACGGGCAACAGCTCATGGCGGTCCAACTGGGTGGAAAGGTCGAACGTTCGACGGCGCATGAGTACGGTCCTGCCCAGCTCTCCATCGACAACGACGCCGATCTGTTCTCGTCGTTTGAGCAAGGAGACAATGTCGAAGTTTGGATGAGTCACGGCGATCGCATGACGGCGCTCCCGCCCGGCTTTCACGCGATCGGTCACAGCGACAACGCGCCACTGGCGGCTATCGCTGATCCGAGCCGTCGCTTGTTTGGAATCCAGTTCCATCCGGAGGTCGCCCATACGCCGCGCGGTGGCGATATGATTCGAGGGTTCCTGTTCGAAGTCGCTGAGCTAAAGCCGAACTGGACCCCGGGTTCGTTTGTGGATGAAGCGATCGAGCGCATTCGAAGCCAAGTGGGCCCCGACGCACGCGTCGTCTGCGGTCTAAGCGGCGGCGTTGATTCCGCGGTAGCCGCGGTTCTGTGCCATCGGGCTCTCGGCGACCGGTTGACTTGCATCTTCGTGGACAACGGGCTGCTTCGACACAACGAGGCAAAGCAGGTGGAACACGCGATGACGCAGGAGCTCGGGCTCCGACTCATTACGGCCCACGCCGCCGACGAGTTCCTTAATCCGCTCACCGGCATCACCGATCCCGAACAGAAGCGCAAGACGATCGGACGGGTTTTCATCGATGTGTTCGAACGCCACGCGGCCAACATCGAAGGCGCCAAGTTTCTGGTTCAAGGAACCCTATATCCGGACGTGATCGAAAGCGTGTCTGTCCGCGGCCCGAGCGCTGTCATCAAGAGCCATCACAACGTCGGCGGCCTGCCCGAGCGAATGAACCTCGACCTGGTCGAGCCTCTACGCGAGCTGTTTAAGGATGAGGTCCGCCGCGTCGGCGAATCGATGGGCATGCCGCACCACATCCTGTGGCGGCAGCCCTTTCCCGGGCCCGGCCTGGCGGTTCGGTGCTTGGGGGCGATCGATGCGCAACGGCTCAGCGTGCTGCGAGAAGCCGACAGCATCGTCGACGAGGAGCTGCGAAAGTCAGCCATCTATGAACAGATCTGGCAATCGTTCGCGGTGTTGCTACCGGTCCGTAGCGTGGGCGTGATGGGAGATGACCGCACCTATGAGGAAACCTGCATCGTGCGGGCGATTCACTCAAGCGACGGCATGACGGCTGATTGGGTTCGCGTGCCGTACGAGACGCTCGCGCGGATCAGCTCGCGGATTATCAACGAGGTCCGCGGCGTCAACCGCGTCGCCTACGACATCAGCTCGAAGCCTCCCGCCACCATCGAATGGGCATGACCCGTAGGGCTCTCTGATCGGTCTTGATGGCCGTGGCAATTTGCGCG
>JAUIKB010000647.1 GCA_030430975.1 Polyangia bacterium | reverse complement strand
CCTGGTCAGCCGCGGTATCGACGGCGACAAGATTTCCATCGTGATCAACGGCGTCGATATCGATCGTTTCCGGAAGACACCGCGGGACGACGCGCTTGCGGCGGCGTGGGGACTGAAAGACAAGTTCGTCATCGGTCGAGTGGTCGCCGGTCGCGACGTAGAGGAATCCGAGGCGCGGCGGCGCGTAGCTGAACTGTTCGATCGAAATAGTCCCGTGAAGTTGACGAGCGGGTCGGGGTGGCAGCTGGGGCCGCTTCGGATGCTCGACTCAGGTCTGGACGGGGAGCTCGACGAGCGAGCCGAGGCGCTGCTCTGGGGAGGTGCGCTTGTGTTGGGTCTGGCACGGGAACGCAAGATCGTGGCGCTTGTAGAAGTGGATGTGATCGCGCAGACCGGAGTCGAGGAGCTAATCGCCGCGGCGCACGCTGCTGAGATGCGCGTTGTCGTCTCGTCTAACGACCTGACGGCGTTAGAGGGCTTGCACGCGGACGACGTGATTCCGGAAGGTCCGGGACTGCGTGGGGGGATCCGGCGTCTGCAGCGCGAAGGCTTAGCGGTCTGTCTGGTGGCGACTGGTAGCTCGAACGGGCTGCCGATCGCCGACGTTGGCATTGGCCTGATGCGAGCTAAGGAGCCCGTGCCGTGGGGTGCGCACATTATCTGCCGCAGTGATCTATCCGACGTTCGGTTCCTACTCGAGTCGGCCGTTACGGCGCGTCGCGTGGCCAAGCAGAGCGTTAACTTGGCGCTCGGCGCAGCATCGACTGGAGCGTTGGTGTCGGCGGGTGGGCTGCTCCCGATGACGATGCGCCGAGTGATGTTTGTCGTGAACACCGCAACGCTCATCTCGATGGCGAACGGCTTGCGCAACTCCTTCAGTTTAGAGCGACGGGCGCTCCCGCCGCCGCGCGATCCCACGCCGTGGCATGCGCTTGACGCTCGCGGTGTGATGGCGCGCCTGAAGACAACCGAGAAAGGGCTCGCGCGGCGCGTCGCCGAAAAGCGGGCTAAGACGTTGGCGACGCCGCGTTCCGCCGCGATCGAGTTAGCGGAGGCCGTGACCGATGAGTTGTTCAACCCGCTAGCCCCGCTTCTGGCGGCAGGGGCTGGACTGAGTGCGGCGGTTGGCTCGACGGCGGACGCGCTGATGGTGGGCGGCGTCGTCGGGCTGAACGCGGTGGTTGGTGGCGTACAGCGTTTTCGGACAGAGCGCGCCATCAAGTCACTCGCGAAGACGAGTCGACGCCACGCGCTCGTGCGCCGTGATGGTCAGGCGCGGTACGTTCCTGCGGATGAGCTGGTGCGCGGCGACATCGTGCTCTTGCATCCTGGCGATGTCGTCCCCGCGGACTGTCGCCTGATCTCCACGGAGTCACTTGAAGTCGACGCATCCAGCTTGACCGGTGAGAGCATGCCGGTTCGCAAGCACGCCAAGGCGAGCTTTGACGAGCAGGTCGCCGACCGCAGCTCGATGCTGTACGAAGGCACGTCGGTTGCGGCCGGACAGGCGATGGCGGTAGTGGTTGCGACGGGTGTCGCGACTCAGGCGCAGCGCGGGGCCCAGTCGAAGGCGAAGCCTACCGGAGGCGTGGAAAAACGTTTGCGGTCGCTGATGGCGCTGACCGGTCCGGTCGCGCTCGGGGCTGGCGTCGGGGTCGTCGGCGCGGGATTGCTGCGCGGTCGAAAGTTCAGCGACCTGGTAGACACGGGCGTTAGCCTTGCCGTCGGCGCTGTGCCGGAAGGCCTGCCCCTGCTCGCGACGGCGGCTCAACTCGCAGCGGCCAAACGTCTTGCGAAGCGCGGCGCGCTCGTTCGCAACGTGCGCTCGGTCGAGGCGCTCGGCCGCGTTGACGTGCTGTGTGTCGATAAGACTGGCACGGTGACCGAGGGCAAGATTTCGCTGAGCGGAGCAAGCGACGGCAGCGAATACCAAGCGGTCGACCAGCTGAGCGGTGCGCGCCTGAAGGTGCTGGCAGCCGGTCTGCGTGCGACACCCGACGTCGAGACTCGGTCTGAAAAAGCGGACCCGATGGATAAAGCGCTGGCCGCTTCAGCGTCAAAGAATGTGTTGCGTAGAAATTACAGCTGCGAGGGGTGGTCGAGGTTGTCGGAGCTCGGCTTCGAAGCGGCCCGCAGCTATCATGCGGTTTTGGGCAAGAGCGAACGCGGCACCATGCTGTGCGTCAAGGGCGCGCCGGAAGTGATTCTGCCGGTCTGTACGAGCATGGCCCAGGATGACGATTCGGTGCGGCTTGATGACGTGGCACAGGAGCGTCTCGCACGGCACGCCGCAGAGCTCGCCGAACAGGGACTGCGCGTCTTGGCGGTTGCCGAACGGGTAGCAGACGACGCAGACGGGCTCGATCTGCGGCGGCTAGTGGGACTGCGCTTTGTCGGCTTCTTGGCCTTTGCCGACCCGGTTAGGGAATCCGCAGCCGGCGCCCTCGAAGGCCTGAAGAGGGCTGGTGTGAAAACGTTGATGATCACGGGTGACCATCCGAGCACCGCCCGCGCGATCGCAAACGAACTCGAGCTGCTTGAAGGGCGCGATGTGATGACGGGGGCCGAGCTCGCCGACGTTTCGGACGAACGCTTGGATACGCTCATCCACCGCGTCGGCATCTTCGCGCGAGTCACGCCGTCGCAAAAGGTCCGCATCGTGCGGGCACTCCAGCGTGGCGGCCGAGTGGTGGCGATGGTGGGGGACGGCGCGAACGACGCGCCGGCAATCCGCCTCGCAGATGTGGGCATCGCGCTGGGCGCGCGCAGCACGGCAGCGGCTCGCGGCGCGGCCGATGTGGTAGTGACGGACGAGCGCGTTGAGACGCTGGTCGAGGCGATCGTCGAGGGCCGCGCGATGTGGGCTTCGGTGCGGGACGCAGTGTCGATCCTGGTCGGTGGCAATCTCGGTGAGATCGGCTTCACGTTGGCTGGAGGTTTGGTGGACGGCCGCCCGCCGATCAACGCGCGGCAGCTGCTACTCGTCAATCTGCTCACCGACGTCGCGCCAGCGATGGCGATAGCCCTTCGTCCACCGTCCCATCAGACCCTCGATGACCTTGCAAAGGAGGGGCCAGATGCGTCGCTCGGAGCGCCGCTCACGCGGGATATCGCAGCTCGCGCCGGGGCCACGGCTGTCGGGGCGGGTACGGCATGGCTGATCGGGCGCTTCACCGGTTCGCGAGAGCGCGCCAGCACGATTGGCCTCGCGGCGCTCGTGGGTACGCAGCTCGGGCAGACACTGACGTCCGGCAACTACACGCGCCCGGTTGTGTGGACGGGTATCGGCTCGAGCGCGGTACTTGCGGCGATCATTCAGACGCCTGGTCTCAGTCATTTCTTCGGCTGTCGACCGCTCGGCCCGCTCGGCTGGGCCACCGCGGTCGGCAGTTCACTCACCGCGACGACCATCAGCGTGAAGCTACCGCAGGTGGCGCGCGCCGTAGGCGAAGGCGTCAGGTCCAAGGCGCAAGAGCTGCTGAATCGAGATTTGGGCCAAGTGGATGCGCCGGAACCGAAGCCGGTACTGAGCTAGTGAGTGACGGTCGTTCTCGGCTTCAACGCAGCGCTGCTGGCTCTTGCAGCCTACTTCGCGCTGACGCGCGGGACGCGAAGTTCCGTCCGCGGGCTTCGCTCGATGGGACGAACCGCGGCGGTTATCGGACTGATCGCAATGGCCATTACTCTGACTTCCACACTCTCCCTCGTTAGTCGAGACCGGATCAAACCCGACGACTTGCGCGAGATTTGGGAGTTGGGTTTGGTTTGGCTCAGTTTCAGCGTGAGTCTGCTGGCGCTTGGACTCGCCCTGGTGCGTAGAACCAAGCGGACCTGACGTTGAGGTGCCCCAATCGCCTACGCAGCGCGCTTGGAGAGCGTGGGGTGCCGGTGCGTGCTGTTTGGGTATATATTTTACAGTGAGGTAAAGTGTGTGTCGCCGTGTCGAGCGGCGCCGGTCGCTGGTTCTATAGGTTCACGCCGAAGTGAAGTCCCGGCTCGAACAGGAAATAGTCTGGCCATTTGCTTTCGCGCTGAGCGAAGTCAGTGGGCATGTTGGTGTTGACGGGCCAGGCGGTGAGCGCGACTGAAGGTTCGATGAATGCGCGGTCGTTCCAGATGTCGAAGTGATAGCCAAAGCGCAATGTGGTAAATAGCTGAAAACCGGTTTGGATCACTTCGCCGGTTTCGGAGTGGTAAGTTTGCAGAAAAGGGGTGGCGTGCAGCGCGGCGTAGGCGCCCTCCCAGATAAAGCGCTGATAGGCTAGGCCCACACCGACGTCGTGTACGCGCCCCGGAAATCGATTGGCGGGATGGGATTGCTCCGAGCCGTACGGAATGCCTAGGGGGGCGGAGTATTGCCAGGTGATGGC
>JAUIKB010000646.1 GCA_030430975.1 Polyangia bacterium | reverse complement strand
GCTTCGCTCGCCGCCGGATTCGTGCGGCAACGTCACGGCTCGCGCCATTGCTTCGCTCGCCGCCGGATTCGTGCGGCAACGTCACGGCTCGCGCCATCGCTGCGCTCGCCGCCGGGTTTAGGTCAGGGTGGAACGATTGAAGACTGGGGACAATTGAGGTTCTTTAAAGCACGTGCCGGCCGAGTCCGAGACGGCTCGCGCCATCGCTTCGCTCGCCGCCGAGGTCGGACGGCAACGTCACGGCTCGCGCCATCGCTGCGCTCGCCGCCGGGTTTAGGTCAAGGTGGGGCGATTGAAGATTGGGGACAATTGAGGTTCTTTAAAGCCGCCAGGTCGAGTTGGAGCTGAGTTCTTGTGGATGGGTTTCCGTTTGCTTGTTTGGCGTCAGGTGGCGTAACGGAAGCGCGGGCCATGACCGTGACGTTCTACGAGAGTTTGGATTCGCTGGCTTGTTCGAGGCTGCCATGGGCTTCGGCGTGGTCAAGGGTTCGCGGCTTCGCCGCCGCAGGTCGCCGTCGCTGCGCTCCGTTGATCTGCGCCCTGTGACAACGCCTCAAGCCCATGGCGGTGAGGGGGCACTATGCTACGAATCTACACAGATATCATTCAGTTCAATCGTCAACTACAGCCCATCGTGAAGGCGGTGGCTCGACAGGACCCGGGGCTGGCCGATCAGCTGCGCCGTGCGGCGCGCTCGATCGCGCTGAATACGGCGGAGGCGCACGGTCACCGTGCTGGGAATCGACGCAACCGGTTCGACATCGCGTTGGGCGAGGCGAACGAGGCGCGGGCAGCCTTGCAGCTCGCAGACGCGCTTGGGTACGTGGTGTTGGACCCGGTGGTCGACGACTTGGCGGATAGGGTCTGCGCGACGTTGTACAAACTGGCGCGGGGCCGGCCGTCGGCGTGGCGGGGCCGCTGGTTCCGGTCGGGGCCGCATGGTTCCGATCGGGCCACGCGGCTGCCTGCGTAGCCGAAACGGCGGGCGGCATCGCGGCGCTTCGCTAGCCGCAGGTTCCGCGCGGCGACAGGACGGCTTTCGATGTCACTTCGCTAGCCGCCGGGGTCGTGACGTCGGGGCTCCGGTAACGACGCCGACGTCCGGAGCCCGCGCGACCCGAACTATTCAGGTCCGGGTACGAGATCCATTGGATTGGAGGGCGCCCCGCGGTGAATCGCGCCGTCGCCGATCCAGTAGGTGTAGCGCGGCTCCGAAACGCCATCGAGGATCACGTCGATCCGAATCGGTTCGCCGGGGTCGCTCTGGAACGTCACTCCGTCCGTGCCCGTCGACGTGTAGGATACGAGGTTCACAGCCTCACCCGTCCGCCCCTCGGAATCGGCCTCGGAGATGTACACAACGTCATCGCCCTCAAGGCCCTCGTCCTGCACGTTGCTCAGCGCAACACCAAATGGCGCGGTGACCAGTACGTCCCATTCACAGGCGTAGCCGGACAGCTTGCTGTCACACGCGGTGAACACGCGCCACTGACCGCCTCCCGAATACTCCACGAACACGCCGGCTCCTTCGCCGGGTGTCGTGGTGAGCGTCTCGCCGACGTCGATCTGACTCTCGAAGATCTCTTCCGCCGGCGGCGGTCCGATCGGAGTCGGCGGGTCATCATAGCGATCGCGCTCGTAGTAACAGCCTCCAAGCGTGCTCGCAGCGAGTAGAAACACAACGGACTTTTTCATGACGTACCTCAGACTGACTGTCACCGCCGGCGAGAGCGGCTGGGTGACGAACGGCGGGGCGCGGACCGGGACGGAGCCGAGCGAGAAGGTGCCGAGCGGGATCGGGATGGAGCGGACCGCGTAGGCGCGGACCGAGTCGGAGCCGAACGTGAACGGCTCGGTGCCGAGCGAGACGAACGACTGCGGGACGGCGGCGAGCGGCGGGGCGCCGATCGCGACGTGGTGGAGCGTTTGGTTCGACGAGTCGCGGAGCGCGTGGGGCGGCGAGTCGTCGTCCGACGAGGTGTCGCCTTGGGCCGCGGACGCGGTTTGGCACGCGGCGCGGTTCGCGCCCGTGATGGGGCGGTGCGTGCCGGCGGCCGAGCATTGCGCGACGGCGGGGCGGCCCGCGTTCCCGGTGCGGAGCGGCGCGGCGCAACCGAGCGCACCGCGGGGCGGCGCGCCGTCGATCCGTAGGTTCGTCCCAAACGACGGCTCGGCCGGTAGGCGCGACTGGCGCGCGGTGCCGAGCGAGCCGGTCGCCGCGCCGCGCCGCCACGTGGCGCGCGGGATTTCGACTGATTGGCTAGGGCCCGGGCTTTGCGACGGGCCTCAATGCGGCGGCGCTGAGGACTCATCACGACCCGTCTACCCTTGGGACGCGCTCCTGGGCGGATCACCCGCTTGGCGGTGCTGCGGCGCGACGCGGCCAGCGCCGTGGGGTTCGCCGCGACGCGACGCCGCGGCAGTGCGCGGCGCGGGATGCCGAACCTGCGCGGGGGCGGGCTGTAGCGGCCGCGGCGCCCACGCCATCGGACGCTTCGATTAGCGATCAGCGTCAGCCGGGTTCGCACGATGTAATGGTCGACGTTATTATAGTAGACGTAAGTTGTTGGACAGAAAATCCATGGGGTCGGCGACCCATACCAAATCGAAACCGCGACGCCGCTGCGCCACGCGTACCGGGGCGGCAGCGGCGCCCAGCCGACGTACCGCGTTCCGGATGTGGAGTACCGCCACTGCACCCACGCCGGGCGGTATTCGCGGCCGGGTATCCACGCCCAGCCGAGCTGTGGCACCCAAGTCCAGCGACCGTAGTGAAACACCACCCAGCCAAACGAATAGTTGCTGACCCAGATCCACTCGCCGTTGTCGGTTAGCCCCCAGTGGCCGTTGCTGAGATAGGGCGCGAACTTCGTCCCCACCACGCTCTTGTGCGGCACCCACACCAGACCGTACGTCGGGTCGTCGTACCACGTGCCGTTGGGATCGAGCGCGGGTCGGAAGTCCGTGAGCGCGGCGGGGTCCGTCTCGCTGTACGTGTCTTGCGCTGGCGCGGCAGACTTTCGCTCAGGCGCCGCGGGCGGCGGTGCTGCCTCCGGCTCGGGCGCAGCGTCGGCTGCCTCATCCGCACCCGCGGCTGATTCCGATGTGTTGTCGTCGAACCATCCGGTGCTGCCATCCTCCTGCGCCCAGGCAAGCGAAGGCAGCAGCGTGGCGGCCACAAGCACTAGGCCAGCGATCCAGCGGTTCGAACGAGTCACATCTTTCATCATGGTCCTGTAGTGAGGGGTGAGCAACCGCCGTGCCGGCGCCCAGTCCACTCGTAGATAGACGCTTCAAGTTGCTAAAAAAGTTACGCATTCCCAGAACGACCGGCGGCTTCAGCGACCTCCCAATCGCCCGGATGTTCACGCGTAAGCGACGCAAGAACCGCACGGTCGAGTACCCTAACCCAGTGATTCCGCTGGATGACGCGCTCAACCGGGTCTTGAATGACCCACCTCAAATGCCGCCCGAACGGCTGCCCGTCGCGGATGCTGACCGCCGGATATTATCGCGCGCCATTGCAGCGACAGCGGACTTCCCCCCCTTCAACACTAGCGCGATGGACGGCTACGCCGTAGCGCGCCGCGACCTCGACGCTGCCGGACCCTGGCAGCTGCGCGTCGTCGGCGAGAGCCAAACCGGCCACATCGCGCCCGAGCTCGAACCCGGTACGGCATGTCGGATCTTCACGGGCGCTCAGGTCCCCGCTGGTGCCGACACCGTCGTCATCCAAGAGGATACCTCGCGCTCCGGGGAACAACTGACCATCGAGGAAATGCCGACGTCCGGCGCCAATATCCGCCTGCGCGGTGCCGATCTGAAACAAGGCTGCGAGGTGTTCAAGGCGGGCGCGCGACTCACGCCTTTTGCGTTGGGGCTACTCGCGTCGATGGACCAGGCGGAGGTCGAAGTATCCCGACGGCCCCGCGTCACGATCCTCTCGACGGGTGACGAGCTGCGCTCTCCGGGCTCACCTGACCGACCGGGAAGCATCGCCGAGTCGAATTCGATCGCGATCGCTGCGCTTGCCAGGCGTATCGGTGCCGAGACCTCGATCGCACCGTTCGTCCCCGATCAACCAGAGGCGACGACCGCTGCGATCACGTCGGCGCTGCGCCACGCCGATCTAGTCGTCACGATAGGCGGCGCGAGCGTCGGCGACCATGACCTGGTGGGTCCCTCTTTGAAAGCCGCTGGGGTCAACCTCGAATTTTGGAAGGTCAAAATAAAACCCGGTAAGCCATTGATCTTTGGCGTCAAGGACTCCCGACGCGTACTCGGGCTTCCTGGTAACCCTATTTCTGCACAGATTACCTTCATGTTGTTCGGCGTGCCGCTCCTGCGTCGCATGCAGGGGGAGGCGATCC